>JBAYAL010000360.1:0-2811 GCA_041669825.1 Eubacteriales bacterium
AAAGACTAGGAGTAAGTTTTTCACGCCAGTATATTGCCTTTCCAGTTAATTTTCCTCCCAACTCAGCCAATGCTCTTAAGAATACTGATGAAAAATCAGAGGCAACAAAATATACTACTGTCCTTGCTCCATTACCTAGACGACTCCCCCACAAAACCCCTGCCAAAAGAAATTCTTCTTCCCTATAAACATCTCCTGAGGCAACAATCCCTACTCGCAAATTCATATCCCCTGCACTAAAATAATCATACTTTGTTGGCAGGTGCCACGCTTGTTTTTTATCTTCATTACATTCTTCCCAATCTGAAACAATAAACAGATTTTTATTATTCGAAAAAATATCTTTCCATTTCACTTCCACTTATATCCTCCCTCGCAAGTTGTCTTTTTTATATTTACGCTTTTAAGTGGTAGTAAATGACAGATATTTGATATTTTAAAAAAACAAAAAGACTCTGTCTATAAAAACAAAATCTTAATATTAAAAATAACTATCTAGGCAAAACAATCTATTTATTTAGATCCTCACGAACCCCTAATTCCATATATATTATTTCTTCGCCTAAATTGGTACAATAATCTCCTATTCTTTCCATATAACGGGCAACTAAAAGAAGATATACTCCCTGTGAAGCCATTTTGGCATCACGACCCATCATTTCATTCAATTCTTCAAATATTTTTTTATAATAATGATCTACTTCATTATCCATCTTGGAAAGCTCTCTAGCCTTTTCCACATCTTCGTTTATATAAGCATCAATAGCAAAATTGATCATATTAACAACAATTTCTTTCATTTTAGGAAGATCTATTAATGGCTTTATCAAAGACCCTGGACCAATTCTTTTGGAAACTTTAGCAATGTCTACAGCAAGATCTCCCATTCTCTCCAAAGAAGAAATCATTTTATAGCCAGCGACAATTGTCCTTAAATCTGAAGCAAATGGCTGTTGTGTAGCAACAAGATGTGTACATAATTGTTCTATTTCAGTTTCAAGATTATTAATATCACTATCACTTTCTATTACTTTATCCGCTAAATCTAAGTCCCGTTGATCTAGGCTCTGCAAAGCAAGCTCGATAGAAGATTGAACCATATCGCCCATCTTAACTATTTTCTTTTTTAGATCCATAAGCTGCACTCCGAATTTTTGGCGCATACTATTTTTCCTCCTCTATCCGATCCAACACAATTCCGGATTATTCTCTCAAATTAATTAAAACCAGCAAAGAATACATAGACTATATATTTTTTTTACTTACTGGGAACATTAAAGATAAAGGCCTATAATAATAAGTCCTAGTATTATTCTATATCCGACAAAAATTTTAAAATCGCTCGACTTTAAATACCTAAGAAGAAAAGTTATTGAGGCCAACCCAACAATAGCAGAAACTAGTATTCCTGCTATAAAAGCAGTATTAAATTCAGCAGGATTGATCTTGGACAGTTCAAAAACACCTGCTCCAAATATTACAGGGGTAGAAAGAAGAAAAGAAAACCTAGCAGCTTCTTCACGTGAATAAGACAACATTCTGGCAGCCGTCATTGTTACCCCAGATCTAGACACACCGGGAACCAATGCCATACACTGGGCTATTCCAATAACCAGTGCATCAGGCAAATTCATACTTTCCAATTTCCTTAGCTGAGTTTTTTTATCTGCAAAATATAAAAACAGTCCAAAAACTATTAACATAATTCCTATAATAATCGGAGATCTAAATATATTTTGAATTAAATCCTCCATAAAAAAACCTGCTACTCCAGCAGGAATAGTTGCTACAACTAAATACCAAAATATTTTTCTATAATCATCATTTTTTCCTGTAACCGCAGATGTCAGTAATTTAAGCCAATCTTTCCAAAAATAAACAAGAACTGCCAAAAGAGTACCCATATGTAATGCTACATCAAACGTTATACCAGGTACTGTCCAATCAAATAACCAAGGCAATAGTACAAGATGACCAGAACTAGAAATAGGCAAAAACTCACCAATTCCTTGAATTATACCCATTACAATTGCTTGCCATACAAACATTTTTTCCTCCATTTTAAATAAACTCTTACTCTATATTACTTGTATTATTATTATAAAACTTGTTTTATGTGTCAAAAATAGGTTTTACCTCTTAAATATACAATATCAAGTCATTGAAATTTCTAATCATAAGCATGTATTGTATGTAATTTTTGTAAAACAGGCTTTTGACATTCTAGGCATACTTATATGTAAACTATAAAAAAATAGTATCTCCAATATATCTTATGTGTTTATATACCTTATCGGACACTAATTATTTATAAAATTAATATCCGATAGGTATATTATCTACAACAGCAATAATTATAAGATAAAAAATATTAATATCCACGCAAAAACATAAAAGAATTAACTGTAATTTGGTGCTTCTTTTGTTATCATAACATCATGGGGATGGCTTTCTTGAAGACCAGCTGCCGTAATTTTAATAAATCTAGTCTCCGTACGGAGTAAATCAATATTAGCAGTACCACAATAGCCCATTCCTGACCGCAAACCGCCTATCATTTGATAAACAGTCTCAGACAGTGAGCCCTTAAATGGAACCCTTCCCTCTATTCCTTCAGGAACTAATTTTTGGTCTTTTTCCTGGAAATATCTATCACTACTGCCTGCTTTCATCGCACCAATAGAGCCCATTCCCCTATACACTTTATAACTTCTGCCCTGATAAATTTCGATATCTCCAGGACTTTCTTCTGTACCAGCAAATAAACTCCCTATCATTACAGTACGGGCTCCAGCAGCAAGTGCTTTAACT
>JBAYAL010000361.1:0-2803 GCA_041669825.1 Eubacteriales bacterium
AGATTTTATAGGGTTGATAAATCCAGATCTCGAAAGGTGGGCGGGACAGGTTTAGGCTTATCAATAGTTAAACACATTGCATTTTTATTTGGTGCAGAAATAAAAGTTGAAAGTGAATTAGAAAAGGGAACTGTTTTTTATATTTCGTTTTAATGTGAGGATAATTTATGGGGCATCTTGATTATTTTATTACAGATTTAGCTCTGATTTTGGTGGCAAGTGGATTAGTTACTGTTATATTTAGAAAAATTAAATTACCAGTGGTACTTGGGTATATAATTGCAGGTTTTTTAATAAGTCCTCATTTTGTATGGATTCCTACAGTTGTAGAAGTGGATAATGTTAATACTTGGGCCAACATAGGAATTGTATTTTTGATGTTTGCTTTAGGTCTTGAATTTAGTTTTAAAAAAATAGCAACAGTGGGAGTTAGTGCAATTATTACAGCGGTGACTGTTATGGGTGCAATGATAATAATTGGAACTATAACAGGTAGATTACTTGGATTTGATAAATTAAATAGTTTGTTTTTAGGAGGCATGATTTCCATGTCTTCTACTATGATTATAATGAAGGCCTTTGAAGAATTGCATTTAAAAGGCGAAAAATTTGCTTCACTAGTTATGGGAACCTTAGTTGTTGAAGATATAGGTGGCATTTTTATGATTATAATCCTTTCTACCTTATCTGTAGGGAAAGACGTTTCTGGAGGTGCACTTTTTCAACAAATTGGAATTTTATTATTGTTTTTAATTATTTGGCTAGTTCTGGGAATATATTTAATACCAACTATTTTGAGAAAAATTTCACATCTGTTAAACGATGAAACTTTATTAATAGTTTCATTGGCAATTTGTTTTGCAATGGTTGTGATATCTTGGAGAATAGGATTTTCAGAGGCGCTAGGGGCGTTTATTTCGGGGTCTATATTGGCGGGTACAGTCAAAGGAAATAAAATTGATAAACTTATAAAACCGTTAAAAGATTTATTTGGGGCAGTATTTTTTGTTTCTGTAGGCATGATGGTAGTCCCTGAAACTTTAGCGAAATATATAGTACCGATTATCGTAATCACAGCCGTTACAATAGTTGGACAGATGGTTTTTGCAACTATAGGTATTATTTTTTCGGGATGTTCCTTACATACTGCAATAAAAGGCGGATTTTCAATGGTGCAAATTGGAGAGTTTTCTTTTATCATTGCAAGTTTAGGTGTTAATTTGGGAGTAACTAAAGATTATCTTTATCCTGTTATAGTCTGTGTTTCTGTTATTACTATTTTTACAACACCTATTTTTATGAAAAATTCGGAAAGAGTATATAATGCAATAATGAAAATTTTGCCCGCAAGAGCAAGAGCTTTTTTGCGCAGATATACTACTGAAAAAGAAAATACGGGAAATAACGAGAGCAACAGCGATTGGATGCGATTTTTGAAGAGATATATTTCTAGAACCTTAATTGCAATAGCGGCATTATTTTTAATATATGTGTTAAGCAAGAATTATTTAGGATTATTTCTTTCAGATCATCTAGATGGAATAGTTGATGAAGTTATAGCAACGGTTGTAACTTGTGCAATTATGATGACTCCCATCAGTCTAATGATGCATAGAAAAAGTAATATTTTTGTAAAACTTTGGATTAAAAGTGTTTCTAATAGGTTGCCACTAACATTGCTTAGGGGTGGTCAAATGGCAATTTCTGCAGTATTCATTATGTTGACATGTAGATATTATTTACATTTAACTTGGTTTATATTAGTACCGGTAGGTTTGATTTTTGTTTTACTTATTACTCGTTCGGATTTCTTGAAGGGGCAAGCGATAAGAGTTGAAGCTAGGTTTATTGCAAATTTTAACGAAAAAATATTACATAAGAGAAAAGAAAATTCAGGTGAAAATAAATGGATGGATGACAAACTTTGTGTAGGACAGTTTTTGATAAGCAATGCAGGTAAGTGGGATATAATAACAGATTTATACAATAAAAGATTGTTTGATTTAACAGTTATTAAAATTATAAGGAATGGTAAAAGTATCAATATACCTGGTGGTAATGAAATACTTTGTGATGGAGATCAAGTTCATATAATGGGAACAAGGGATCAACTGGAGGCATATGTCATAATATTGGAAAAAGAAGAACATATTGATACACCTTTAGCGCCGTGTGTAACAATGAAAGAATATCTTTATGGACAGATTTTCAATGAAATCCCAGCTTTAGATCAAATTATGTTTGTTGCAGTTCTTGTAACGAAGGATTCAACCTTTGTCAAAAAACAAATAAAAAATTCTGGCTTTAGAGAAAAATATCAAGGACTTATTGCAGGGATAGATAGATATAATTATCCAATTGTTAATCCGCGAGTAACTACAGTAATTGATGAAGGTGATGTTTTGTGGATTGTTGGGACGGAAAAAATGGCAGAGAAACTTTTAGCTGATGGATTAATAGAATAACATAACATTGAAAGTACACCTTGCAATCAAGGTGTATTTTTTCATTTACAGTGTTTTATATTACATTTAAAGGGATACTTTAGAAAAATATGAGTAAATATATTGTAAATATATGGAAATTTGCTTACAATTTAAATAAATACAATTAATAATAAAAAAGGGTGATTAAATGAATATAAAAACAGAGTTGTACCATGACAACTTTCAAAATTACAAAAGGTATAACATACCTAAAGCCCAGCTTGTAATAGCTGATATACCGTACAACATAGGTAACAACTTTTACGGCAGCAATCCAATGTGGTATATAGGCGGGGATAATAAAAATGGTGAGAGCA
>JBAYAL010000362.1:0-2789 GCA_041669825.1 Eubacteriales bacterium
CACCTTTCAAGGGATCCCTAATGGTTACACCAAAAGGGGTAGATGAACTAATAGATAAAAGCACTAAAATTATTTCCGGTGCCCTTAACATAAGCCTCCATCCAGGAATAAATACTGAAAATTTTGAGACATATCTAAATTAAAATTAAATATGTCTCAAAATAATCCTTAAATTTATTAGTACCTATATTATTGTGAATATTGCAGGAATAAAGGATTTCTCCACTAAAATAAATATATTAAAAACCAACCTATTGACAAAAAAACAAGGTCTAACCTATAGTTGATACATATATTCATGTATCAACTATAGGTTCTTTTAATGATTTTACTCAATTAGGATAGGATTCTTTAAAAGATATCTCATAAGAGTCTTTCAAAACAGGAAAGAGAGCTAAGGAGAGTTGTTAATGATACTAAATCAAGAATCACAAGACTGTAAAAAACGCAAAGATCCTATCTGGTCTAGAGAATTCTTTCTAATCATATTAACTAACCTTTTTATTTTCACGAGTTTCCAAATGTTGCTTCCTTCAATGCCCTTGTATGTCAAACAACTTGGGGCTGATAAAGATCTAGTTGGCCTTGTCATGGGCATTTTTACACTAACTTCAGTTGTTTTTCGTCCTTTAGCAGGGAAAATTGCCGATACAAAAGGGAGAAAAATCATATTCTATACTGGTCTTGCGATCATAATACTCTCAATTTTCAGCTACAATTTTATCTCTTCTATCATCATGCTTCTAGCTCTTCGTTTGCTCCACGGAGCTGGCTGGGGAACAGCAACTACAGCTTCCAGTACAATGGCAACTGATATTATTCCCAAATCTCGTCTGGGTGAAGGTATGAGTATTTTCGGTTTAACAATTGTACTTTCTTTAGCAATTGGCCCTGCAATTGGCTTATATATAGTTGATAAGTGGGGCTTTGACATTTTATTCTTCACTTCTGTTCTTCTAGCATCCTTAGGCGGATTCTGGGCAGTATTTATTAGACAACATCCCATTCAGTACCTGGATAGAAACCTTAACAAACCACAAAATACATCTTTATTGGAGAAAAATGCTTTTATGCCTGCCATCGTTATCTTTTTTATTACTCTTACTTATGGTTCTGTAGTAACTTTTATAGCCTTATATGCTTCAGAAAGAGGCGTAAACAATATTGGCACTTTTTTCACCGTATATGCTATAACACTATTAATTTTAAGACCTCCTTTGGGACGCCTCATCGACAAAAAAGGCTTTAACACACTTATAATTCCTGGAATTATAAGTGTAGGACTTACTATGATTACACTATCTTTTGCTAAAGATACAAGTAGTTTTCTGCTGGCAGCTATACTTTTCGGCATAGGAATCGGAGCAGTTCAACCCTCCCTCCAAGCTATATCAGTTTACAATGTTCCACCTGAAAGGCGAGGAGCAGCAAACGCCACATATATGAGCGGCTTTGACCTTGGAATCGGGATTGGTTCCATTCTCTGCGGTATCATTGCTAAATTTTTCGGATATAGTATGATGTATCTTTTGGGAGTTATCCCAGTTTTAATCTCTATATTTTTTTATCTTTTACTCAGTAAAAAAAATATAAAATTAGAATAGTAAAAGAATTAGCAGAGTAATAGAATTAGCATAGTAATATGATTATTTAATTTTATTATCAAATAACAGGAGGATGTAAATATGAACTTTAATTTAAGAAGCATTGTTAGATTATTATTTCTAACCCTAATCTTTGTTTTGTGGTATATTGGTAAAATTAACCTTTGGGGACCATTGGTATTAATTGGTTTGCTCGCAGTGCCCTTGCTTGGAAGAATCTACTGTGGATGGCTATGTCCAATCTCTACTTCTATTGACATTTTAAAACCACTCTTTCCTAAACCACCTTTAAAAAAATATCAAAAATATCTCCTTAATTATAAAGCAAATACTATATTCTATATTATTTCACTTGCATACATGATATTTTTTATGAAAACCCACTCTTTTATACCTTTCTTTATCCTCTTTATTCCCGTTGGTCTCATTTTATCTTTTTTATTTGGAGAGACAGTAGCTCACCGCAACTGCCTCATAGGTATAACTTATAGCTGGTTCGGAAAATTTTCGCGATTTAGCTATTTTGCAGACAAATCTAAATGCATAGCATGTCTAAAATGCATTAGAATATGTCCTAACCAATGTTTATCTGCCGAAGCTGACAATAAACCAGCAACTGACAAAAAGAACTGCCTTATATGTGGAAAATGCTCTACTGTCTGTAAAAAAAATGCAATAAAATATACTAAAACAATAAAATCTTCAGCAAGAGATTAAAAATTAATTGCTAGCAAAATAAAAGCAATATCTATTACTACATGTATTATCTACTTTTTACTATATTGATTTTTAGTATTTTTATAATAATAACTACTTAAGCAAAGAAGCTACCTTTTCGGCAGCTTCTTTCTAAATGACCTAAGTAAATTTTCTTTCAAAATATTAATCTTTCTTTTTTGATTTTTTCCTTTCCTGGGGAATTCCCATTTCCTGAGCAATTTCATACTTGACATTTTCAATATCATTTATCTGGTTCTGGTTCTGACTTTGGTTTTGGTTTTGGTTTTCGTTTTTGTTTTGATTTTGGCTTAGATTATTTTTCTTTTTCTTTTTAGCCATTAATCATTTTACCTCCTTTAATCCTTAACTAGTATCCACAAAAAAACAAAAAAAATACCAGATAAATTCTGGTATTTTTTCAAAGTATTCACAATAGTATTTTTACGTCATCCAAGCTTAATTTAG
>JBAYAL010000363.1:0-2787 GCA_041669825.1 Eubacteriales bacterium
CCATTTGAACAATGGGATTAGGTTTGTGTTCCTTACTGACTCCGTATTGTTTAATGCTGCTCTCTTGTTCAATTTCAAAAAAATAGTTGGTGCAGTCGTAATAAAGAATATGATCATTGCGCTTAGAAACCAAGAGACTGTTTTTATAAAGTTCCGATTGTATGAAGTCTGATTCTTGAGCAATAATACCTAAAGCGCGATAAACGTGCTGTAGTTCAAAGTTGGGTTGCTCCAACAATCGCTTTGATTCTTCGAAAGTGTTAAGTTTAGAGGATGGGAATAATACTCTGCCATAAATCAATCGCGAGAGTATAGAATCCAGATCAAAAGTAAACTTATGCCTTAAGAAGATATCTTCGCATATCTTCTGGATGCCTAATTGGTGGTAGAGGTGTTGCAGGAATAAGTAACCACCGTTAAAAGTCACCTGAATGTTTTTATCAATCATTTTGAATTGATTGAATTTTAGTAAGACATCACGCTTTTGTTCTTTTTCTTTTTGGTTGAGTTTTTTAATATATGCTTTAGCCCATTCGTATGGATCCTGATCGTTTAGTTTTTCACGGAGCTCAGCTTCAGTTCCAAGTTTTTCAACAATTTTAGAAGTGTTGGACTGAGTTTTAGAATCGTAAATAGATTTAATAACATATAGTGATGCAGCATTTTTGGATTTAGTTACTTTGAGTCTCATAGGCGTACCTCCTCACATACCTATATTATAACACAGTACGATAAAGTACGATATAGTAAAATGGAAAATTTGACAAAAAAATAAGCCTAGATCAAGGCTTTGTGCGTTTTTTTCCTTATACAACTGTCAAACTCCCGGACTTAATCAGGCAATAAACTTTATTACAGTCAGTAATCACGCGAAATAACTAGTATAATAAACATATATTTGAATAACAATTATAAATAAGGGTGAAAGCACTTGCATCTTTCTTATGATTAGTCTATTATTACTTAAGTTAGATAGATTATATTATTGGCCCCATGGTCAAGAGGCCTAAGACGCTGCCCTCTCACGGCGGAAACAGGGGTTCGAATCCCCTTGGGGCTACCATTTTGTTTCTTAATAATTCTAAATTAGTTAGGATAACTGATTAATTATAAATTTTGTTACTACTAAAGGTAATTTAGTAGTTGGAATAAAAAAATGCACGTAGCGATTGCTGACGTGTATTTTTTGTAGAATAGACAGTATAATAAACATTTTACCAAAGGATGGTTAATATGAATGTATTATCGGTAGAAAATTTGTCTAAAAGTTATGGTGAACGAATACTCTTATCTAAAATATCATTTACTATTGAAGATACCAATAAAATTGGACTTATAGGGATTAATGGGACAGGTAAGTCTAGCTTACTGAATCTTCTGGTTGGCAACGACCTTCCTGACTCTGGTGAAATTGGTATTCCCAAAAATATTAAAATTGAACATCTTCAGCAAAATCCGGAATTTGACCCCGAAGCAACTGTCCTAAAACAGGTCTTCAAAGGAAATTCTCCAGTTATGCAAATAATTAGAGAATACGAAAAAATCCTTGAAGATATTTCTGGCAATCCTAAAGATATAAATTTGCAAAAAAAACTTTTAGAATTAACTTCTGAAATGAACTCCCTTGATGCTTGGACCTTTGAAAATCAGGTGAAAACAATACTTAATAAATTGGGTATTACAAACTTCTCTGCAAAAATGGGAACATTATCTGGAGGACAAAGAAAAAGAGTTGCTTTGGCAAGCGCTCTTATCACACCTTGCGATTTGCTATTGCTAGATGAACCTACCAACCACTTGGACAATTGGACAATTGACTGGTTGGAAAGATATCTTTTGGAAAGAAAAGGTGCAGTGATGATGATTACTCATGATCGCTATTTTCTAGACAGAGTTGCCAACAAAACCTTTGAGCTTGATTCAGGTAATTTATACGTCTATTCGGGGAATTACTCTGAATTTCTTGAAAAAAAGGCAGAAAGAAATTTACTGGAATATTCTATGGAAGAGAAACGTCAAAATCTTTACAGAAGGGAATTGGAGTGGATTAGAAAAGGTGCAAGGGCACGGACAACCAAACAAAAAGCTAGGATTCAGAGATTTGATGAACTTGAAAAATCAAAAATCCCTACTGATGATAGCAGTATTGACATTTCAATAGCACATTCGCGTTTGGGTAAAAAAATTCTAGAAATTTCCCATCTTTCTAAAGGCTTTAACGGTAATACTCTTATTAAAGATTTTAACTATATCCTTCTAAGAGATGATCGCATAGGAATTATTGGAGATAATGGAAAAGGAAAAACAACTCTTCTTAATCTAATAATAGGTAATATCTTCCCAGACAGTGGTAAGATTGATATTGGAGATACCGTTAAAATCGGTTACTTCTCTCAGCAGTCTGAAGATATGGATACCAGTATTAGAGCCATAGAATACATTAAAAAGAGCGCTGAATTTGTCACAACAGCTGACGGTACTAGGATAAGTGCCTCACAGATGATGGAAAGATTTCTTTTTACTGATGATATGCAGTGGACATACATTTCAAGGCTTTCTGGTGGAGAAAAAAGATGTCTCTATCTTCTTAATATTCTAATGAAATCTCCAAACTTACTTCTCCTTGATGAGCCTACCAATGACCTCGATATTGATACTCTAAGGGTTTTAGAGAGTTATCTGGATGATTTCAAGGGCGCTGTGATTCTAGTTTCACATGACAGATATTTTTTAGATAGAACTTGCAACAAGATTTTTTCCTTTGAAGAACAAGGCGAAATAATTAAA
>JBAYAL010000364.1:0-2786 GCA_041669825.1 Eubacteriales bacterium
AAAAGCAGCTTCAAAACTTAAATCGATAGATGGTTTTTCTGTATCAATTTCATCATCATGGCTACATGAATTTAATAATGTGGCGTACAATATTAGGGCCAATAAAAATTTAATATTCTTCATTTTTTAATGTTTAATGGGCAAACAAACCTTATGGCCTGCCCGAAATTACTACAAACTTAAAACGACTGGATAGTGCTTTGAATAGGCCCAGTTACCCTTGGCATCTGTGCTTTTAACAAGAATATAATAATTTCCCGATTTCCATGCATTATCACTTGTAATTAAAGCAGGGGTCATGTTGTTGTCATATTCAGCACCAACCTCTATGGAAGCAGTAAATGAATGAGCCGCTTCACTGTCAAACGTATGTGTATGAAGCAGGATAATTACCTGAGTATTTGCTCCTGTAACGTCAGCATCTGCTATAACATCATCTTGATAAACTAAAGCGACCACTAGACCAGCTAATGCTGTATTATCGACTACAGTACCCGAAATAGCAATCGTTTCTCCATTGGAAAAAACTTGGCCATCGCTTGGCGCTGATGAAATGGTAAGTTCTGGAGCTTCTTCATCAATCAATGCTTCAAGCTCAAGATCTTCTTCTACACTGGTTGAATGACCTTCTTTATCGGTAACCGTCAAATGAAAATGATATTCTCCCGTTGGAAATTCAGCTGGTATATCCACGTGCTTATGAAACGTCGTGTTTTTTAAGATCTGATCAGAATAATCATATATTGCTTCAATTTCATGATCGCTGCCATCTTCAGCATGAATCTCAACCACTATGGTATTGATTAAGCCTTCGGCTACAATTTCGGTTTCTATGTGAAGATCTGCACCAATGTAGGCTGTATGACTATTGCCTATGCCTAATTCAATCTCACCTATTGTAGGTTTCTGTGAGGTATCATTGTCATTTTCACATGATGTAAATAGTGCCATAATGACAACGGTAAAAAGCACTGCTAAAGTTCTGAAATGTGTGTTCATACATTTAAATATTAAGTCGTTGTAAAAGATTATTTTTGTTTTATTTTTCCTGAAAACGGTATAGAAACATTGACTATAAAATTTCTGCCTGGTTCAGGAACGTTGATCAGCCTGTAATAGCTAGTATGATTAAAATACTTGGTGTTAAACAGATTTTGCACCTGCATTGAAATAGTCATGCGTTGATTTTTAAAAACCATATCACCGCCTAAGCCAAGATTGATGAGCTGATACCCCTCAGTAGTCTCTTCTGGCGGCACGATGTTGTTTTGAGACGCTGTGACTCGATAATCAACACTGACATAAGCATTTTCAATAAACTTTATTTTTTGTTTTTGATATTTGATGTTAAATATACCCGAAAGTGGGGGCGAAAATGGCAGTGTAAAGCCTTTCTTCTCACCCGACAGTTGTTCTGAATAAACATATTCTCCAAGAATCCCTACTTGCAGGCATTTTAAAGGTTCATAATGAACATGAAGTTCAGCACCATATCTAAAAACTTCACTTTGGGTGTAATTATAGATTTGATTGCCGTTGCCGTATAATCTATCATGCTCAGAAGTAGGATTCAAATAAATATAATTGGTGAAGTAATTTATAAATGGAGTGGTTCCAAAAGCAAATTTTGGGGCGTTGTATTCTATCCCGGCATCAAGTTGGTAGGATATTTCGGGAGATAATTCCGCATTGCCCACCTCATAACTGAAATGGTGGTAGTTAACACCATTTGCAGCTAATTCTTTAGCTATAGGCATTCGAAAACTTTTACCAACGTTGACCTTGTAAGACCATAGTCCTGGATTAAAATTATATCCCAAGGACCAGGTTATATTTGAAAAATCCCGGTCAATATTAGCCGCTCTTAGCAAGTATTGTAGAGTAGTATCGCCATCCTCTATAACAGGCGAAGAAAACCAATCAGCGTATTCTGAGGTGACAATACGCCCATAATCATACCTAACGCCAGCCTGAATAAGACTATTATCTGATAATTTGTGTTTCGCAAAGGCAAAACCTCCTAAATTAAACTGATGGTATGCCGGAATAATGAAACCTCTACCACCAATTTTATTGTCTTGGAATTCACTGTTTAACCCATAATTAAACTCTGTTTGATCTGATAATTGGTAAAAGAATTTTACATTTACAGAATACACCTGTTTTGTAAACGCTCGCTCTAAATCTGGATTGAAATCCAACGAATCAGGAAAAGTAGCAGGCATATATCCATGCTGTACATAGGGGCTCCATTCCTGTCTAAAATTGCGCTGATACCCTAAGTCAAATTCAAGCCTCAACTTCTCCCATCGGTAAGAACTACTATTTATAGCTTTAAAATGGTTAACGGTTTGATAGGGATACTGAATATCCCTGCTGGATTTATCATGCAAATCTGTATCTACAATACGTGGTTCCAAACCATGCGCATTGGCGAAAAAGCCACTTTTACTATTTATATCACTCAGGTAAAACTTGCTTTGAAACCGCTTTTGTATGATTCCGAACGAAAAATGGAGGTCCTGTTCCTTGCCCGCTGTATTGCGTAAATGGTTTTTATACAGTGCAGCTCTATAGGAGTATATATCAACGCTGTCGGTGGGCACTTTATAATCGCCATAATCAATAATTGTTGCTCTTACCGTGGCAAAAAACCATTTTTTCCTGCCATACAATGAAATGGAAGTGCCTAAAAAATCATTATTTGTTTTACCAGTCAGGTCTATCGTTCCTCCAAATGAATTCTCGACGGGATTTTTTCTGTTTTTCATGTCAATAATTCCACC
>JBAYAL010000365.1:0-2780 GCA_041669825.1 Eubacteriales bacterium
CTTCCTTTTTCAATATAATTTATTCCTTTAATACTATATCCACAACCATCAAATATCCCTTTAAAATCATTGTCATCTAAACATTCACAATAAAAATTCAATTCATAAAGAACACCCCCTGCTTTTGTATCAGTCTCATCAAATTCAATATCATTGCACAAATTAAAATACACATCCGCTTGACCACTCATATTAAGTAATTGATATTTCGATGTAATTAAATACGGGGTATCTTTACTTCCATTTCCACCTGAAAAGCCCATTTCAGATTGTTCGCACTTACGAATTGTTGGAAATGATATGTTGTTATTAATTTCCCAAACATTAATGAAATCCCAATCTATATATGATAAAGGATTTTTCATCTGTGATTCTGTCAATGAATATGTATCACAGGTTCCATTATGTGTCTTATTATTAAACATTACACTGTTAATTGAAAAGCATCTATAAAGTGTTGCTGAAACATATCCTGCTGTTCCATATGAATCACCTGGATATGTAATTGTTCCCGCAAAATAACAATATGAAATACTGTCAAATGTTGAGCCTGCTATTCCTCCAATATTGTCATATTGAATTGGTATGCTTCCACCCTCAGCTATTTTGTTTTTAGATATATTACCTATGTAACCACAATTATCAATTTTACCTGAGCACATACCACTAATACCACCAAATACAGAGGAACCCTGCGCCATGTCTCCACTTTCATTTTGGCAAATAATATCAATGCTCGAAAAGCATTTTGTGATGACACTACCGAATTCTTGTTCTCCAACTATACCACCAACACAGCCATTACTATTAATTAACTCGATTTGTCCGCTGGTATTACAATAAGAAATTGAACCTGGACCTATAACGCTTGATGCTATTCCACCAATCACACAATTATTGCTTGCAGTAATTATTGAACAGCTGTAATTAACAATATTCAGTCTTGTTACCTTACCGCTAACACATTTAAAAACTCCTGCATTTCTGCTGTTTGAAAGAAGCCCAACAATAGAATAATTCATTCCATCAAAAACTCCGCTAAAATCTTCCCCTATAGGATTAAATCCTGCACCATTATTATAGAACTCTCCGCCTAATGCAAACATTTCATCAGTAAATATAATATCATTTGCAAGATAATAGTTTCCATCAAGATCTTTTCGTACATCATTAAATTCCTCTGGTGTACTTATAGCAATAAAATTATTCTTATAGTAATCAGGAATTTCATCTACTCTATCGGTAACCTCAGCAAACGATACAATAGGAAACGAAAAAACAATAAAAATCAAAGCAAAGCAAAAATAATAAATCTTAAATAATCTTTTTTTCAAACTAAATACCTTCTCTTTCTATAAATATAAAATCACACCCAATTAAATCTCAATTTAAATACTGTGTCTCAAATTCAACCTTCACTAAACTTGAAAAATTTAAAGAGTTTTGCTCAACAAATATATTCCATTGCGCTTCAGTACCACTATATTTAATTAAAAAAAGGCTATTGCACCCTTCAAAACAATCAGAATCAATTCTACTTGTTCTGTATGATATTGTAACGCTCTCAAGATTACGACAATTTGAAAATGTTTCTCCCTGCATTCTAGTTAGAGAATTTGGAAGCACTATTGATTTTAGTCCATAACAATATTCAAACACATAACTACCTAAATAAGTTAATGAATCAGAAAGCAAAACTTCTTCAAGAGCCATACATCCACTAAAACATCTTGTGTCAATTGTTTCAACTGAATCTGGAATATCAACTGTTTTTAGCAATACACAACCTTCAAATACATTCTGATATAATCTATCCATCCTTTGAGAGAAAGTAACGCTTTCAAGCTTTTTGCATTTATAAAAAGCAAAGCCATAAACTCCAGTTATTGAATCTGGTAAAGTTATTTCGCGTAAGCCACTTTCAGCGAATGCATACATACAAATATACCTTAGATTGTTGAACATTTCTACACTTTCAAGCGAACTACACCCTTCAAAAGCATTATTCCTAATTATTTCAAGCTCTTCATTCATCACGATATTTTTAATATATATATTGCCTCTGAATGCACTATCGCTGATTTCAATTACACCCTCTGGAACTGTAAAACTTTCATCAAGTTTACCTGTAGGATACTTAACAAGTTCTTCCATGTTTGCAGTATACAACACGCCGTCAATTGTTAAATACTCATATGAGTTTGTGACGTTAAATTTGCGAATACTTGAAAGCATTGATAATGAGTTTAATAAGCTCTCATCATAATTCTTTGGTAATATAATTTCTTCAACGGATGTTCCATCAAAAGCATCACAATTAATACTAGTAACTTCATCAGGTATAGTAACTGTTGTTCTTTCTCCTAAATATTTAATTAAGCAACCATTTTCTATAACAAAATTATCTTCAGACTCAACAGGAATAGCTGTATTAGGAACTTCACTTGTTGTTATTTCCGTATTATCATTAGTTTCTAAAGTAACAGCTTTTGTTTCATCTAAAATTATACTAGGCCATCCTATTGACAACAAACTTTTTATGTTTAGAGCAAACATTGTCATAAACACAGTTAAGAAAGTTACTATTAAACATACAGAAACCACAGTAGCATATTTAATAATATATCCTTTTTTATTAGATCTTTGTTTCAAAGGTTGATTATAGGCCAAAATATTACAACAATTTTGCTCAAATTTTTCAGAAAAAACATGCTCAGTAAGTTCTGGATATATTTTCTCTTGTGCCTTTATTTCTTCATACTTCTCAAAAGCACGCCTTA
>JBAYAL010000366.1:0-2777 GCA_041669825.1 Eubacteriales bacterium
ATTTAATGATCAGTATCAGGTTTATCAATTTAATGGGAGCGAATTTACTGTTGAATAAAAATAACCCCAATGGACCTCAAGGTACCACAATGAGCCATTGAGGTACATCAAAAAGCATGATAGTAGTATAATTACTCTGCTAAATCTAGCGACATGGATATCCATGTTTTTTCATTCCTTTTTTAAGAGATACCTCTCTATAATAAGAAAATCTCTATCCGCCCTCATAGCTCAGTTTGATAGAGCAACAGTCTTCGAAACTGTGGGTCAGGCGTTCGAGTTGCCTTGAGGGCGCCATAAGCAAAAAATGCTTCAATACAAAATTGAGGCTTTTTTAATGTTCTTTTTTCACCTTTCCTTTTAAAATAGAAAATAATTAATAGCCTATTAAATTTAATAAAATTTATAATCAAATATAATAAATATATGATAGTATCATATTAGTTAAGAACAAATTTAATTTGTTAAGTGAGGGTTTTTATGAATAATGAAAAAAGTGAAGAAGTACATATTGATAAAGATGGAATCCATGTAAGTGAAAATGGTCAAGAAAAGGTCCATATTTCCAAGAATGGTGTCCATATACATGATAAACATACTGATATTGATGAACCTAATCCAAAACTTCCAAGATGTCCGCATTATTATACAATCAAAAGCTCTTTATATAGTTTGAGTTTTTTGGCTGCCACTGCAGCATATCTATTGCTTGGTTTTTTATTACCAGACAATCAAGGATGGGCTAATTGGTGGCCACTCTTTATTATTTTTCCTGTTATTCCTTCAATATTTGAAGCTATTGCGAATCGTTCTTTCTGCAGATTTCTTATGCCGTTATTAGTAACTGCAGTTTATTGTTTTATTGGTATGCAATGGAACTTATGGCATCCATGGTGGATATTATTCTTTATTATTCCTGCATATTATATTATTTTTGGACCTATTGATTCTGCAATCAAAAGAATTAGAATCAAAAAATTTGTTAAAAAACATGGCGGTAACGTTGATATAGATATTGATGATGACGATGATGACGATGATGATGACATTATTGACACCACTAAATAAATAAAATTATAACGAGGCATAACATGAAAAAGATAATTAAAGTTTTTTTATTAGGTATTTTAGCGGGATTAAGTATTGGCTTAGGAAGTTTTGTTTATTTAGCTTGTTTAACTTGCGATCAAAAAATACTTGGCTCAATATTATTTTCGGTTGGACTTTTATTATGTTGCAGTTTTTCTTTAAATTTATTTACTGGTAAAATTGGCTTTGTTTTTGAAAATAAGCCACGTTATTTACTTGATTTATTGATCATGTATATTGGTAATATTGTCGGCGCTGCCGGTAGTGGTTCTTTAATCTTCTTAGCTCTTAATCAATCATCAGCGAACGGAATTATTTTAAAGGCTCAAGGCATTACCGAAGCTAGAATGATCACTTCGTCAAATTGGTACACTTCTTTAATTATGGCTTTCTTTTGTGGAATATTAGTCTTTCTAGCCGTTTATGGATGGAAAAAATTTGATAATGTAGCTTTAAAGATTACTTGTTTAGTTCTATGCGTAACAACCTTTGTTGCTACCGGAACAGAGCACTGTATTGCTAATATGTTCTATTTCAGTGCTGCCGGAATATGGAATGGTGGAACTATTTTAAATATCTTGATTGTAACTATTGGAAACGCCATTGGTTCTATTACTATTTGGGCAATATTTTTTGCCATACAAAAATTATCTATAAAAACTATAAAAGAGTAGTGATATATTATTTTATTGGCTTGGGAGCTTTTTCTATTTCTCCCGCTTTTGTTAATGCAATTTTAGTGATAAACGGACCGATTAATTCATAAATAATTGTAGCCGCTAAAATGACTGGTAATATTATATTGCCATATTTCACCATCAACGGATCTCCGGTTGCAATTAATTGACTGCTGGCACTTGAGGCAAGTCCAATTGCAACACCAGCCTGAGGCAACAATGTAAATCCAAGGTATTTCTGTACTGTTTTTGGTGATTTTGTTGCTTTTGCACTAACAAATGCTCCACCCCATTTTCCAATGCTTCTTGCCACAACATAGACCAAAGCAATAATGATAATTGATAGAGCTCCTTCACTCCAAAATATAGTGATATTTAATTGAGCCCCACTTATGATAAAAAATAGCATAAATATTGGTGCTGTAATTAAATCCATTCTTTCAAATATTAGATCGCTATCTTTTCTAAAATTAATAAGTATTGCGCCAACCATCATTATTGCAAGTAAACTTGAAAACTGAATGTCTATCCCGATCCACTCTTTATAAGGAAGCATTGATAATGAAACGCAAATAAAGATACACGCAATGCACATTATTATTCGGTTTGCTCGACTTTTAAAGAATTTGCAACCTAGCGTAACTAGGAAGCCCAATCCAGTTCCGATAATTAACGAGGCTAAAATAGAAACAATAGGCCACACTAATAAATCCATGATATTTGGATTGCTTCCACTTGCCATAGCTTTACTAATTGAAAATAAAATAGAAAATGCTATTAATGCTACAGCATCATCTAAAGCTACGACCGGTAATAAAGTTGATACTACTGGTCCGTGTGCTTTGTATTGCTTGACAACCATTAATGTTGCTGCTGGAGCAGTAGCACAGGCGATGGCTCCTAATGTTAAAATAATTTCTACTGGTACCTCTACAAAGATACTGGCCATGAATAATCCGCCTATTACAATGACAGCGCCTCCAAGGGCCTCACATATTGTGATAATTATAA
>JBAYAL010000367.1:0-2774 GCA_041669825.1 Eubacteriales bacterium
ATAACTGCTGATACAGATACCAATCTTTTATTAAAAGCCAAAGCAACCTGTAGCTTGCTCAAAGATTACGAATTCGTATTCGTACATATAAACGGGGCAGATGAAGCCTCACATAGGCGCGATTGTCTCGAAAAAGTAAGATTTATTGAAAGAATAGATAAAGAATTTGTTGCTTATCTTCTTAATAATATTGATAAAAGAACAAAGGTTATGTTGTGTAGTGACCATGCTACTGACCCTGTGAGTGGTAAACATGCCCATCTATCTGTACCAGTTATTATTCAGGGAGTTAATTTTCCTGTTACTGGGACAGATAGTCAGATCCTGAGTTTAAATGATGTAAGGAAGTATTTGTTATCTGTATAAAAAATATGGATACATATCTGGTCACTTTAGAGATAATTTAGGATAAAGGTAAGTGAAAAAGAGCTTACGTAAGAAACGAGTTCTTGGATAATTCAGAAATTAGAATTTATTGCAGTCTAGACTGCAGACATTAGCTCACTCTTTTTATTAAAATTAAGGTAAATCAATTAATAAGGGAGGGGGTTTTTTTCATGTCTGAATATAAAGATGAATCTCAAGAACAAGCATCAAACCAGAAAAAAAATGCAAAAAACATTGACAGGAGAGAATTTCTAGTAAAATCTTTAGGATTAGGTGCCGCTGCCATAGGGGGAAGCTTCTTAGGAGTAAACGCTCTGGGAGGAGCAAAATCTGCAATTGCAGAAGGAGAATCTGATTCCAATGAAGCAGATTCTTTGGATATTAAATCTCAATCTGAAATGCCAGTAAAGATTTCTGATGATTATGTGCGTATGGAACAAAAAAACATTATCTTTGCCAGAGGTTCTGCAGGTGATCCTATTGTTGCCCCACACTACGGAGCTTTTGCACAAAAAACGATGGGTATAATTCCACCTTCAGATGAAGCAGGTTTTACTCAAAAAGATCGCGCGTTGGAAAGAGCAGGTTGGGCTATGATGGATTATGCTGCACCTAGAAACTCTGCTGGGATCAGAGATATAGGGGTGTATAGTTGGCATGATTTTAAACCTGTAGAAACAAAGTGGGATTTTAAAGATTCTGTTGAGGCAAGTGATACTGTTAAGCGAGCTGCTTCTTTTCTTGGGGCGGATGATGTAGGTATTACAGAATTTGATGAAAGATGGGTTTATAATAATTTTTTCAATTATACGACAAAAGAATCTGAGTATGAAGATTTTCCTTTTAAAGTAACTAATGTTATAGCTATGGTTTACGAGATGGATTATGATGCCTTTCGTACAGCACCTACTCTAATAGAGTCAGCTGGGGCAGGGTACTGTTATTCCCGTATGGCTGAGACTGGTCATAAAGTAGCGACATTCATCCGCAAATTAGGGTATAATGCTATTGCTTGCGGCAATTGTACAGCACTTAGTGTTCCAATAGCTATCCAGGCAGGACTCGGAGAGATTGGAAGAAATGGGTTACTTATTCATCCCAGGTTTGGACCAAGAGTTCGTATTAATAAAATATTTACAGATCTTCCTATGCAAATTGATAAACCAATTACTTTTGGGGTTCGCGAGTTTTGTAAGTCTTGTAAGAAGTGTGCCATCGCATGTCCCAGCCAAGCTATTTCCTATGATGATGAACCTTCGATGAGTGGGCCAACAATTTCCAACTGTAATGGAGTTGAGAAATGGTATATTGACCCAGAAAAATGTGTTCAATCCTGGGGGGAATTTGGTGGAGACTGTGGAAGTTGCATTGCATCTTGCCCATACAACAAACTGGAAGTTTGGAATCATGAATTATCCAAATTAATGACACGAACCCCTGCACGTCCAATTCTTAAGAAATTCGATGATCTTTTTGGATATGGTAAAACTTATAATACAAAAGAAATTACAAAATTCTGGGAACTATAAAAATAAATGAGGTATTTTAGAAAGGAGATTAAAAAATGAAACTTTTCTATATTTTAGTTGGTATTCTAATCGCTTTAAGTTGTATGTATTTTTGGAAGTGTTCACGTGAAAAACCATTATCAAAAATAGCGTGGTCTTTTGCCGTATTTTTTGTGATAATTGGTGCATTTACTTTGGGTTGGGTTTTTGAAAGCCTGTTGGAAAGAGAAACTCAAGCTGCTGGTATGGGGGCTCTGATTTTTGGTGGTATCACTGTTTTATTGTTCCTTGGATTTAAAAGAGCTTCTAAAAAGCTACCAGTTATAAAATCTGGAGGGCCAAATATTAAAGGCTAATACTCCCAATTGAAAATTAAATATTTGGGTAAACGGCGGTTATTTTAACTGCCGTTTATTAATTAAGTGGAAATTAATATAAATTTATAATATTTAGAATTAAATGCAAAATGCCAATGAATTACTGTATAATATTGAGTGAGTATATGTTTTTTAAGAGGGAGGGTTTAATGTGAAAGATCCTTTTCCGATACTTGAAAATAAGGAGAGTAATATTGAACTTAAATTTCTCAAAATTGGCATATGTATGGAGTTTATGAAGACAGACTTGATCTTGGAAGCAGGAAAAAAAGTTAAAGGGATATACTATATTACTGAAGGCAAGGTTGACTGCTATAGAATTTCTGTTGATGGGAGGAAGAAGACAACTTTGATAGAAGGTCCAGGTGCAATATTATCAGATGTGCTATTGATTGACGGGGAACCTCAACCTTGTAATTACCAAGCCTTAGAACGTGTTAGAGCTATATATATAGATAAAAACACTTTAGCAAAAGCAATATACATCGATTCTTCGATTAAT
>JBAYAL010000368.1:0-2770 GCA_041669825.1 Eubacteriales bacterium
AATATATCAAATCAAGATTTTTTTGAGCAAAAAGTTATTGCCGCGCTTAACCAACCTTTTGCAATTCTTATTTCTAAAAGTCTGCAGGAGTTGATAACTGAAGAGCAAAAAGGTGCAGTTAAGAATAGAGTTGCGGAGCTAATCACTGAGCAACTGCAATCAGAGAGTAATCAGAAAAAAGTTCAAGGAATTATTCAAGATAAAATCTTGAAAGAATTGAACCCCAATAAAAAGATCATGAACCTTTTTGAAGGTAATTTGTTTGAAATGTTAAAAAACCAGGTTCAACCTCTCTTGAATTTATTGACAAAAAAAATAATTGCGCTATTAGATAAGGAAAGAGAAAATCTGAAAAATAGTGTTAAAAGTGAAGCTAAAAAATCTAAAATGTATGTTATTGCGAATTCTATACTCGATATCGATTCGACAATAGATCGTTTAGTAAATCGTTTAGTTGATGAAACTGCCCCGGAAATCATGAGCCAAAGTAGGAAGGATTTAAATACTTTCTTGTTGGAATCAATAAATAATATAGGCGAATCCCAGGTTGATGAAATTAAAATTATTTTAACAGAGCAAGGAATTGCAGATATGATCCGTAATTTCTTTGAAAATAAGACATTGAATAAACACCTGAAAATTTTGTCCGGAGGGTTGATAGAATCAGTAACCACTATTTCGTTAGAAAGAATGTTAGGAGCTGCTGGAATAAAAAAAACGGAAGATGTTTTCAAAATATTAGCATTGGAATTAGACTTGCTGAGGGATAATTTAACTGATAGCCTGGAAAAAAATCAGGAGACTATAAAAATTGCCATTGCTTCAGTAGTGACAAAAATATTGGATAATTTTGCATCGGGAATTTCTGCAAGTTCTATTTTTGAAGGTGTTAGCGAGGAAGATATTCAACGGTTTGCTGAACGTATTTTAGTTAAAACAAATGAAAGCAAGGCCTATCGTAGTTTAGTGGTGGAATTTGCTGAAGCCATAGTTAATTATGCAAATACGTTAGAACTTAAAAAAATTATAGAACCTGAGATCCTTCAGAATGACTTCGAAAAAGCGATTTTATTATTGATCAAAGATGAGAAAACAACAAATAGACTCAAGGATATTTTAGAACATACGTTGGAAATGTTATTCACTAATGTAAATGATATATTTGAAATAGAAACCAAAGACTATATTGTATCTCTTACTGTTGAAAGTATCTTGAACTCTTTGGAAGAAGAGATTGCAGATTTAGTAAAAACACTGGATTTATCAAATATTACGGAAAGAGAGATTAACAATATGGAACCGAAAGAGATAGAAGAGCTCTTTAATTCTTTTGCTAAACGATATTTTCGTAAACTAGAGTACTACGGTTTATGGGGAGGTTTGCTAGGCTTTTTAATGGATATTCTAATAACTAGAATGGGTTGAATTTAAACTTCTAGTAATAGTTTTGAATAAACGTCTTGATGTTGTATAATATATTATATAAAAAGGCAATGTGGCCAATCTGTATTTCAGGTTGGCCATTATTTTTTTTGAGGAGAGAAATAATATGATAAAACAAAATGATCTTGTGATTGATGCTTCCATTTTGCTTGGAGAACTTAAGGATGCTAATCAGGAAATGAGCTATGTGAATAATTCTATTAGAGAAATTGCTAAGCATACTAATCTTTTGTCTCTCAACTCAGCTATTGAAGCAGCTAGAGCAGGGGATGCTGGTCGGGGATTTGGGGTAGTAGCAGATGAAATTAAAAAATTAGCTACACGTAGTTTAACTTCAACTAAAGAAAGTACCATGATTATTGAAAACATTCAGACGAAAGCAAACGAAGTCATGGCAGTACGGACAGCAGATGTGGCTTATGATACAATTGATAAAATTGATCGGAATTTGTTTGAAAGGAATTGTGATGCTCAAGCTTGGGCAAGTTTTGATAAAGTAAAGAAGTGCATAGAAGATGTCGACCATGTGGCTGAAGCAAATGCACTTTTAAAAAAACTAGTAGATATTTATGAAGTATATTTTGACCTTTATGTTTTAGATGCTGATGGTACGATTATTGCGGTAGGTGTTAACCACAAACTTATAGGGAAAAATATGGCTGACAAAGACTGGTTTAAAGAGGCTAAATTGGCCAACACTATATCAGTCAGCGACCTATACTTAGATCCTGTAGAAAAACGACATACGATAGCTTACACATGTCCTATTACTAGTGATGAGGGTAAGGTTATTGGGTATTTTTCTACTAGGTTTAACTGGGAGTATATATATGACATTATTGATACTGCTAGGATTGGTCAAAATGGAGATATATTTGTTATTAACAAAGAGGGGTATGTAATTGCCTGTCGAAACCGAAAGGGGATTCTAAGCGATAACTTGAATAACTTGGAAGCAGCTAGGCATGCTATTTCAGGAGAAACCTATGGCTATGTTTTTGAGCACGATCGTAAGGGTTTTGTAATTATTTATGGTTATGCTCATACGCGTGGGTATAATGCTTACAAAGGTAAAAAATGGTCTGTGATTATTAGTGAAAAGCTTTAGATTACTAGTTATACTTTAGTTTAGGGTACAAAGCATGTGGGAATAATCACCATTAGCACCTCTAGATAGGAATCACAAGAAAACTACCTCAAAGGTAGTTAGTCGCCTTGGATTCTAGGAGCCTTTATAGTTGATGATAACACTAGTTGGGTTGCAGATTAGATTGCAACTTGACTAGTGTTTTTGGTTAAAAAATGAGCTCATTTTAATAATAATATA
>JBAYAL010000369.1:0-2769 GCA_041669825.1 Eubacteriales bacterium
CTTTTAGGCTGGACCCAGATGTGCCACTTATTGTACCTGAAGTAAATCCTGAAGATGTAAAGTGGCACAAAGGAATTATAGCTAATCCAAACTGTTCAACTATCATTATGGTAGTAGCTTTAAAACCAATTGAAGATATTGCAGGCATAGAGAGAATAGTTGTATCTACGTATCAGGCTGTATCAGGAGCAGGAAAAGATGGAATACTTGAACTTGAAGAACAAGTAAAAGGTTGGTCTAGGGGGGAGAAAGCAACAGAATTCAAAGCTTTTCCCTATCAGATAGCTTTTAATGTCATTCCAAGAATAGACAAGTTTGGTGAGGCGGATTATACCAAAGAAGAATGGAAAATGGTAAATGAAACTCAGAAAATTTTTAATAGGGAAGATATGAAAATTACAGCTACTGCTGTAAGGGTACCGGTAATGCGCTCCCACTGCGAATCTATTAATATTGAAACCAAAAGAAAGGTTTCTATCTCGGAGGTAAAAAGGGCATTAAGTAAGGCACCAGGTATCGTAGTGGTGGATAATCCTGCTGAAGATCTCTATCCTATGCCCTTGGACAGTTCGGATACAGACGAAATTTATGTTGGAAGAATAAGAGAAGATTTAACAATACCTAACGGAATTAATATATGGGTAGCAGGCGACCAAATAAGAAAAGGTGCTGCTACTAATGCTATACAAATAGCTGAATTACTTTTGTAGAAAAAAAGGATGAGAGGAGATTTGGTGAACTTGAAAATTCTAGTCCAAAAATTTGGTGGAACCTCTGTAGCAACACCCGAACACAGAGCACAGGTAGCAGGCAAGGTATCTGAAGCAGTTAGTCATGGCTATTCTCCTGTTGTGGTGGTTTCTGCAATTGGGCGTTCAGGAGACCCATATTCAACAGATACATTTATTAAGCTTATAACAGGAATTTATTCGGATGTCCCGCGGAGAGAAATGGATTTACTTATGAGTTGTGGAGAAGTAATTTCGGGTGCAGTGTTAGTCAGTACTTTGCAGAGCTTTGGTCATGAAGCAGTGTTATTAACTGGAGGACAAGCAGGTATCATTACCAATGATACCTTTGGCGATGCTCGTATAGTCAGGGTGGAACCCCAGAAAATCATTAACCATCTTCAAGAGGGAAAAGTCGTTATAGTAACTGGTTTTCAAGGTATTACTGATGAAAATCAGATAACTACCCTTGGTAGAGGGGGAAGTGATACTTCTGCGGCAGCACTTGGAGTTGCCTTAAATGCAGAGGCCATAGATATATATACTGACGTAGAAGGAATAATGACTGCTGATCCAAGAATTGTGGAGGATGCCAAGATTTTGGATGTAGTTACTTATAATGATATTTGTCACCTTGCCCATCAAGGAGCCAAAGTTATTCATCCAAGGGCTGTGGAGATTGCAATGCAAAAAAATATTCCTATCAGAATTAAGTGTACTTTTTCAGATGCGCCTGGTACACTTGTAACTAATCATCAGCCTGACATAGCTATTGGAACCGATAATATTGGAGATAGGATAATTACTGGAATTGCACATACTCCAAATGTAACTCAAATATGTATTAATATTGAGGACGAAGAGAATAGACCTCAGGCAGTTAAAAAGATTTTCAAAGGTATGGCGCTGGCAGATATCAGCGTTGATTTTATTAGTGTACAGCTAGAGTCTGTCTTGTATACAGTAAGAGATGAGATTGCAGATAAAGCAGTTAACATTTTAAAAAATATGGGATTCAACCCTAAATGCCTACCGTCATGTGCTAAAGTTTCAATTGTTGGCGGAGGTATTGCTGATCTGCCTGGAGTAATGGCTAATGTAGGGGAAGCGCTGGCAGAACAAAATGTAGATACACTTCAATCTGCAGATTCTCATACTACAATTTGGGTCCTTGTAAAAAAAGAGCATATGGTCCTTGCAGTTCAAGCGTTGCATAAAAAATTCAACCTTGGAGGTTAATTTGGATTTTTATTTTTAAATATTTTGATAAGAATTTTATTAATTATTATGTAATGGCATTGTTATATAACAAAAAAGAGATGATAAAAAAATATATTGAGGAGGAGAGATATGAATTTTGGTAGTATATTAACTGCTATGGTGACACCTTTTGATCAAAATCTTAATGTAAATTATGATGCAGCAAGAGAACTAGCTAAATATCTTGTGAATAATGGTTCAGACGGAATTGTAGTTGCTGGGACTACTGGAGAGACACCTACTCTTTCAAAAGAAGAAAAAATAAATCTCTTTAGAGTAGTAAAAGAGGCGGTTGGCGATACTGCGAAAGTGATTGCAGGGGTTGGAACGAACTCTACTACATCAAGTATAGAAATGGTAAAAAGCATTTCATCATTGAATCTAGATGGAGTAATGGCAGTAGTCCCATATTACAATAAACCATCACAAGAAGGATTATATCAGCATTTTAAGGCGATTGCAGAAGCAACTGATATGCCAATGATGCTGTACAACATTCCAGGACGTACGGGAATAAATATGCTTCCTAAAACAGTCAAAAGACTCGCTGACATACCTAACATAGTTTCTCTAAAGGAAGCAGCTGGATCTATGGATCAGGTAAGTGAACTAAAAACTATTCTTCCAGAGGATTTTTCTGTATATTCTGGGGATGATTCGTTAACTTTGCCGATGCTAGCTTTAGGGTGTGCGGGAATTATTAGTGTTTCATCACATTTAGTAGGCAATCAGATGAAAAAAATGATGCAGGCTTGGCAAAGTGGAGATACTACAAGAGCAC
>JBAYAL010000370.1:0-2755 GCA_041669825.1 Eubacteriales bacterium
CAAGGGTTCCTTGATTTCTTCTTTCGGAACAAAAAGATCAGCTAAAACGAACTCTTGCTCTGATTCAATTTTGGGGATTGCCTCTGAACGATTAACTTCACCTTGAAATTTATCAACATCTATAGAGTTTACGGATTTGTCTGCCGTATCAGAGTATATTTCTTTCTTTTCAGAAAATATCGCCAGGTTTTTGTTCAATCTTTCAATATATCCAAGTATCTCTTCATCACCAATATCTTTAGAATTAATATCTAATCCAGTTTTTTCTTCAATTTGCTCACTATTACTCTCTTTATTAAAATCAAGGTCTTCTAAATTCCAAATATTTTGTTCAGTCTTCTGTGAGTTTTCATAAGCAACAGCTTCTTCATTTTTACTTATTTGTATTTGTTCTAAATTTCCAACACCTTCACTATGGAGATTTTGCTCAGTATTTTGTCCAGTATTTTGTTTATTATCCATTTTTTCTTCTTTAAAAAGACTGACTTTATCATAAACAGTATCTGAGTCTTTAAGCTTTTTTGTAATTATTTGCTCTTCCAATTCAGCAAGCATAACTTCCATATCTGAGTATAGAAAAAACACCCCGTTATCAAGTATTACAAATTCTACTCTATCTTGGTTTAGATCAATAATAACCATATCAGCCGTGTTTGGACCATTCTTCAGCTTTGTGAATATGGAATCACTAGGTGAAAGCCGTGAATACAATCTAGCAAGACAATCTGGAACAATATCTACAATTTTAAGATTTACTCCCAGTTCACTCCACATTTCCCATATTTCAGTCCACTTTTCTATTGGAAGAGCTGCTAGAAGTAAATCCATTTTAGCTTGCCCATTATCTTTAAATCTTTTAACAATTCTATAATCAATCAAATAATCATTAGTATTTAATGTGAAATACTGTTCTATTTGGGTTGTTAGAAGCTTATCCAAATCTTTGCTAGGCATTTCAGGTAAAGTAATTATTCTCGTAATTACACCCAAACAAGATACTGCAACACTCATGTTTTTCAAAGGAACCTTTTGTTTTTTTAACCAAATTTTCAAGTTATTAACTTTTTGGTTGCTTTTCTTATCTTTATCAATAGTTGTCTCTTTAGAAGACACATCCTTATTTTCTGAATCATCATTTAATTTTTTTTCAATTTCATATTCTTTTATAGAAAAAACCTTTATATTAGTTTTTCCTTTCTGTTTTTTTCCAACTGCCACCTTTGCTACAGTCCATTTATTTCCTCTTATTAAAGCCAACCATTTTTTTTTCATGTGAATATTTTACTCCTCATAGACAAAGATTTAACATCTATTCTACAACTACTTCTTTTTCATACATAATATTATCCTTGCTTATTGGCGGATTAACCACTGTTGGATTTCCAAAATTAAAAGAATTACTCAGCACTGTAACTTCTTCCCATTTATTTTTATTTTTTTGTATTTCCCCAGTAATACTAAAATGACCTCGAGCATCCAAATCATAACTGACCTTATCTACTCTAATATATGTATTATCACTATTTGAATTATTTATATCATTAAATACCGTTGTTTCTTCGGGTCTATTTTCATCTATGTAGGTGACAGATATATTTCTAACATCGTTGTCTTTCCAAGAACCACCATTAGTAATAACATAAATATATAGACTGAACTCTGCACCAGTATTTTTATTACTGATAATACAATTTTCCTTCTTATCATACGGAAACGTATCACCTACAGCAAAAGTTCGAAACTCTGAATCGTCTGAACAACAGGAATTTTCTGAACTCTTAGGAGTAGTTGTATTTTGGGCAACACAACCAGATAACAACATTGAGAAAAATATTAAAATTAATATCAGCACGTTAAAGCTCTTATTTTTCATTTTTTCCCCTTAATTACAAATAATATCACATTTTCATTTCCAATAAAATAGCATTAAGTTAGAATATTCACTCTAGTGAAAAAAGCGCTTCTAAACTTCGTTCTACGCCAAAATACTCTCCAGTGCTATTTATTGTTACCGTGGTTCCATTATCTGTCCACTGAACGGTGAAACTTCCTCCGTAATCGCTGCCAAAAGGATTTACCTCTGTTACATCATCAGTGGGAACTGCCCCTGCTTCCAGGCCAGCTGCTACTCCATACTGAATACCAGCTTCTGCCAGATAATAAGCTTTCAGACCTTTTTCTTCCGAACTTTCCATCTTAGATCTATTTGCTGAAATTGCAAAAAAAGTACTAGCTATTAATCCCAAAACTACTACTGCCACAATTGCAGCAAGTAAGGCTGATCCTCTATCGTTTTCCTTATTCAAAGCTTTTTCCCCCTAATACAATCTCGCCCAGGTCACAAGCTGAAAAGAATAATCACTTTTTTCTGATACAATATTAATCCTTGCTAAATGGGAAGTAACAGGCTGTATCTCAAGCGTAGTAATATTACCTGTAATCAAATATGTATTTCCCGTATCAGTATCCCTGTACCAAAGCTCATCTTCGTCAGGCAAATAATACATTTGGGTCGAATCCTGATCTCCTTCTGGATCAGGATTTAGGTTTAGTATGCATGTATTTCCATTCACAGGATCATTACTGTATAAACCATTATCGTATTCACTTGTAGACAAGTAATAGACATAACCATAAAGCCTAAATTGATCAAGAACACTATTCATCGCAGTCCTAGCATTTTCTTCCACAATATTCTGTTTTGTTTCAGCATTAAAAAGATGAATCTCAGATTTCATCAACTGAGCTACCGAAA
>JBAYAL010000371.1:0-2755 GCA_041669825.1 Eubacteriales bacterium
CTTGAACGTAATGAGGTATGTGCAGGTGATAGCCCTCAGTGTGATACTACGCTGAAAGTCGAGGATTTTGACGACTTCATATATCATCTTAAACATCATTATCTGCCAGTTGTGTTGGGCGATGTTAGATGGTTTGCGCATTTATACTCTCTTAATGGTCCTGTGATATTCCGCTTAGATATCCCACTTGTTGGTGAATGTAAAGTGTATGATGTTGCTCCTGATAGTTGGCTGATAGATGGAGTAAGTATTTATATGGAATACGATTTCTAGAGAAGGGAAAAATAGGTTATATCTGTCTATTAATATTTTTGCAATCTGATTTTATCGATATCTACTGTTTGTTTTGTAAAGATTCAATGATTACATTTTTAGCTTTAACTAGTTATGAGTTTTGATGGATTATAACATCTTTTGCTTTAAGAAAATCCTTGAGACCCTGAATATCTTTTCTTAATGAGTCGTTTTCTATTATGAGGTTTGTTCCAAGAGATACATTTTCCAGGTATTTGTTATCACCTGATAAGTTGTTTGCAGCAAAGGAACTGCCTGTTCAGAAGTAGTCTTGTGACATGTGGAAGAGATCTACGAGAGTTTCAAGTTTTGAAAGACTGATGTCTTTTGTACGCTTTAAATAATTAATGGTCTGCTTACTGTTATTGAACAATTGTGTGATCAAAATTTGCTGTCTGCTATTGATCAAGGTATATAGCAGCAAGACCAAACAGAATTACGGGTTCTGCAAGAAAATTAATGAGTTTAAAGATATAAACCGATAATACCAGAAATACGAGTAATATCGGTAATACAAATCTCTCTTTTAGACATACGATAAATTTATAATGAAGAAAGCTGGACTTGCCTGTGATGGTTGAGTCCAGTTTGTGTTTTAACGGTTGTCCGAAATATTATTCAAACTTAATCATGTTTGCCAACTGAAGGAAATAAGCGTTGCTATTGCTATTCAAGGCTTAGTACTTCGCATTTTTCTGCAGAATAAGCTAAAATTTGAATAACAAACTAATATTTCTTCGTTTTACTGTTAATTTTGTAAAGTCTAAATACTGAGTTAACAATACAACAAGTTAACATTTTGCGGTTATAAGATATTAAATTTCTTATTGCTTTGACGCATGTAGGGATTTCTGTAAATATAATCGATGTTTATTGTGAAAATTTAGTTATATTTGCATCGCAAAAAAAATAATTATTTAACCAATTATGAGCGATCAAATATTAGAAATGTTAAGTCTGAAATTGCAGGAAGACATTAAGGAATTAGCTGATAGAGTACCAAAAAATTTTTCTTTGGTAGCACTTCATATTACTGACTTAAATAAAGATAAAAATCTATACCTGAGAATTCTTAAAGAAGAATGGTATTTTTTTAATGATTGGTATAGACTTGAAAATGGGAACCTTAGGAAGAACGAAAAAAAACAATTTGTAAGAGGATTTTTTGGCGATAATATTTCAGTTCAAGCTATAGTAGGAAAGAATGGGAGCGGTAAGAGCTCGGTTATGGAACTTGTCTATCGTATCATGAATAATCTGAGCGTTTGCATGACACAGGGTGATAATACTCCTGGTGCTGATCCTATTATGTTTATTGATGGTATTTATGCAGATTTATATTTCGAGTCTTATGGCACATTAGGTACTATCTCAGTAAAGGGCCTTTCTGTAAAATACAGTTGGGGTGACATGATTTACAATTTCAGTCGAGATAGTTTAGCAGTTACCAGACAATTGGGCTCGAATAAAAAAGCTGCAGCTGATATATCAAGAAGCTTCTGCTTTTCTCTTGTGTCGAATTATGCGTTGATGGCTCTTAATCCTAAGGATTACTTAAATGAGCACGCTTTTGATATAGACAAAAAGAATGATGGCTCATGGTTAGATCGTTTATACCATAAGAATGATGGTTACTATGCTTGTATCGGCTTTGAGCCATATAAGGGTGATGGTATAATTGATCTTGAACGACAAAATAATCTTTGTATTCAAAGGTTGTGGGGAGTTCTTATTGATTCGTTTGAGAATAATCGCCCGCTTTTTGATAATTATTGGTGTGAGAGCGTGGAATTATCTTTTGACGAGGAATATATAGATAGAAAGGTGAATCCGATAGGATCAGATTTGAAGAAGGGAGGTATGCATCCAATGAATGAGTTTCCTAGATTGCTTGAGAAAAATAATACCTTTACTTCCGTAATCTTAGAATCTTATGATATTGATATTACTAGGTATAATTTGGAGGATAAGTATGTGTTGGCTGCGCTTTCATATCTAGTTATCAAAACCTTGCAGATAACAGAGCTATATCCAAAATTCTCTGAATACAAAATAGTTGGTAATGTTAAGTATTACGCTCGCAATATTGACAATTTTGATAAGGAATACAATGAGGGTATACCTTCTAATGTGATTTTTTCGAGTTATTTGGTTTTGCAAAATTTAGTTGTTGCAATATTGAATGATAGTTCACATATAACATTAAAAATTAAAAATACATTACATTTCCTGCAGGCAATATCCATGCAGTATAATAAGAATGGAAAGGGTTGGCGTTGTAGCAAGATAAATAGCTACAGTGACTATCGTTCGTTATTCCTTCAGGAAATATATTCTCACAACGACCAAAAGAGATCGGTACAGCTAGATGAGATAATAGAATATGCACCACCTCCATTTTTTAAGAGAAATATTATGCTCAAGCGAGTGGAAGCTGCTGGTGACGAAAGTAAAAAAGGTA
>JBAYAL010000372.1:0-2732 GCA_041669825.1 Eubacteriales bacterium
ATAAGCGATAATATTGATTGTTGTTATAGCAATTCAAAGAATAAGTGCGCTTTTGGTTTCTGGAAGAAGTACTTTCTTTATGATCTGCCAAGGAGAAGCGCCCATGGAGAGAGCGGCCTCAATAACTCCATAAGGAACTTCTTTTAGTGAGCTCTCTACAAGTCTGGCAACAAATGGTGCTGCAGATACTACGAGAGGAACCATGGCAGCAGTTGTTCCTATAGAGGTTCCTACAAGTAGAGTAGTAAATGGGATTAATACTACAAGCAGAATGATGAAAGGTATTGATCTAAAAATGTTAATTATGGTGCCTAATATTTTTTCCACCCAAGGGTTGGGTAGAATATGACCTTTTGAAGTTATGACCAGAAGTACTCCCATGGGTATTCCTATGATATAGGCAAGTAAAGTAGATATAATTACCATGTAGAGAGTTTCATTTACTGCTGAAGGAATAAGGTGATAAAGATTTTGCCAATAAGAAGGATCTTGCAGCATGCTTAGAAGTTCTTGCATTGTTTAATTACCTCCACAGTTAGATTTCTGGATTTAAAGTAATTGTATGCTACGGCTAGGTTCTCACTTGAACCCTGTATTTCAAGAGTAAGAGTACCGAATAAGGTAGCTCGAAGATGATCTATACTCCCATATAAAATATTAACATCAACATTGCATTGTCGTATTAAGTCTGTTATTACTGGTTGCGAAGCTGTTTCACCTAAAAAATGAATCCTGACAATCTCAGAATCGTCATGAGCAGTAAGTTCTTTAAGTAGATCTTCAGGTAATTCATTTGGAAAAACGCTGGAAATAAATTCTTTGGCTATTTTTGATTGAGGATGTATAAAAACAGCTTCAATTGGTCCGTGTTCAGTAATTATTGATTGGTCAATGACAGCGACGTCGGTACATATTTCTTTGATTACTTTCATTTCATGAGTAATTAATACTATAGTAAGTTCAAATTTCTGGTTTATTTCTTTAAGGAGTTCAAGAATTGAGATGGTAGTTTGGGGGTCAAGTGCTGAAGTAGCTTCATCACATAGCAGGACAGATGGGTTGGTGGCTAGTGCTCTGGCAATTCCCACTCTTTGTTTTTGTCCACCGCTTAACTGTGAGGGGTATACGTTTGCCTTATCTTCCAAACCGACAAGCCCAAGGAGTTCTGTTACTCTCTGATTGGTTTTTTCTTTTGACCATTTTGCTATTTCTAGAGGAAAGGCAATATTGCCAAATACTGTTCGTGATTCAAGTAAATAAAAGTGTTGAAAAATCATTCCAATATTTTGTCGTGCAGCATGAAGTTTTTTGCCTGAGAGTTTAGTCATGTTCTGACCGTCAATTATTATTTCTCCACTAGTTGGAACTTCGAGCATGTTTAGACAGCGGACCAGTGTACTTTTGCCAGCACCGCTTAATCCGATAATTCCATAAATCGCACCCTTTTTAATGTCAAGAGAGATATTTTCCAGCGCTATGACAGAGCCATTATTAGATTTGTAGTTTTTTGTAAGATTTTTTATGTGTATCATGATAAATCCTTCCTTCTGAAAAAAGAATTAATTTACAAACAAAGTAATAAATACTAAAATAAACACTAAGGTTTCTTAAACATAAAGCTACCCCGCGAGGAATCCCGCGGGGCTGTTATCTACGGACTTCCCTCTCATCTTTCAGATTTACTCTGCTGGATTTGGCACCGTGCTAATGCCGGTTGCCGGGTTTCATAGGGCCAGTCCCTCCACCACTCTGGATAAGAGTTATATTAAATTTTATTCATACCTATTTTTATTAATATTATCACATGAATAATATCTTTACAAGTAAAAAAAGTTATGAATTAAGATTGTAAAAAATTTACTTGACAAGGATTAAATACTTTAATAAATTAAAGTATAAAAGAACAATGACTGTCAAAGATAGTGATGTGAAAGTAATTGGGGGTGCTCTAGGTGGGTGTAGATGAAAGATTAAGGGATAATTTAACTGATAAGCTTTTTGAAGCGATTCTTCTTCTGGAGACTAAAGAAGATTGCTATTTGTTTTTTCAAGATTTAGCTACCGTAGCAGAGGTGAAAGCCCTTTCCCAGCGTCTTGAAGTAGCTAAGATGCTTCAAAATGATATTACATATTCACAGATTGCTGAAGTAACAGGCGCCAGTTCTGCCACAATAAGTAGAGTTAAGCGTTGTCTTAATTTTGGGGCTGATGGATACAGGTTGATTTTAGATAAGCTTGCCCAAAAAAAAGATTGAGTAAATCATAAATAAATTAGTACAATTATTAAGGAGTGTTGATTATGGAACGTTCATCATTAGGCTTAAGACTTCCAGATGGGTTGAAAGATTTGTTACCTAGAGATTTAGCTTTGCTGGAAGACTTAGAGAATAAAGCAGTAAAAGTATTTAAAGATTGGTCTTACGATAAGGTAATGACACCGGCGCTTGAATATAGAGCTTGTGTAGAAGCTGATTCTGACAGAGAAGATAACCTTTACAAATTATTTGATAGTGAAGGGCGGATACTTGCTTTAAGGCCTGAATTCACAACACCAATTACGAGAATGATTTCTTCACGCAAAAAATCAGATATGTTCCCATTAAGGATTTGTTATAGTGGAGATGTATATAGAAATAGTTCTGATAGTTACCGAGAATTTCGTCAGGCGGGGGTAGAACTAATTGGGTCTGAATCAGATATGGCTGATGCTGAGATACTGGCTTTGGCAGTAG
>JBAYAL010000373.1:0-2729 GCA_041669825.1 Eubacteriales bacterium
AGCTAAATACTCAATCAGACACCTAACTAAATTTGATACAAAGCCTGCCAGTTCACACTGACAGGCTTTGTTATTGTAATAATTATTTATTTGATCAGCCATAAATACTAAGAATTTTTCAAAATTAATATCTCACTTATTTTTTTATACCAATCATTATAAGGATAAATACACAGGAATATATTCTCCGTAAATTTTCGTCTCATTCCAATTGGTCTTGTTCTAATTATCTTCTACCACTAATGCAATTAATAATAAGTTAAAATATGATATTAACATCAAAACATGTGACTATAAATAATTTCACGGCATAAATAGTGCCACTACAAAACCTGCCATAATACCAATATTAGCAAATTCGCTATGAGAACTGTGACTTTTAGGAATAAGTTCATCACTACTTATATATATCATAGCTCCTGCCGCAAAAGCAAGGGAAAACGAGATGAACAAAGGTGAAATCATCCCAAATAACAATCCTAAAAACGTACCAACTAGTGTAGACAATCCTGTAAATGTCGTAATAAAAACAACACGTCTTTTTCTTATTTTTCCCATACATAACGGCATAGCCACACACAAACCCTCAGCTATATTATGAAGTCCAATGGTTAAGGCAGTAAAAAAACCCATCTGCTCGGAAATTCCGCTACTAGCTCCAATCGCTATTCCTTCTGGGAGATTATGTAGAGCAATTCCAAAAGCAATAAAATATCCCATTTTTGCAAATTGACTACATTCATCCTGACTTATAGGGTTAACTGCACATTGGGCCTTTCCACTACATTTTGATTCACTTTTATGAACATGAGGCATGGAAATATCTATGATAAATAAGAAAAGTCCTCCACAAATAAAACCTAACACAGCTGTATAAATACTGCCTGTTTCAATACTAGAAGGAATCAGGCTTAGAGTAGATATACCTATCATAATCCCTGAAGCAAACCCTAAGGAAATTGACAGTATTTTATTGGTCAAATTTTTAATAGCTATCGAAATCAAAGCCCCCAAGCCTGTAGCTATTCCTGCCAATAAACCATATATCAGCGTAATAATAGATAACAACTCCTATCATTATAATTCTATACTACTATGTGTTAATGATAAGCGGTATCATTAACTCCTTATATATAATAGCAACGATACACAAAAATAACAAGCTATTAACAAAGGAATAAGAAAATATTTATAATTTACAAAAACAAACCCCATTCAATGAACGGAGTTTGTTTTTGTAAATAAAATATATTATTATTTTTCTACCGCTCTCTCCAAAATACTATAGAGGCGATTTACCATTCCTCTTGGATCAGTAATCAGACCCGCAGCAATCTGGGCATTTTCCAATATCTGTTCAGCAGCTACTTTAGCAAAATCATCATTTTTTTTACGCAATTCGTTAATTCCCTTTATAACAGAATGCTTGCAATTTATCTCCAGAATACCAGGCACAATTCCACCAAAATCCTTATTCATAGCCTGCATTACTCTCTGCATACTATGAGTTCCTGTAGAACTAAGCACTACAGCGGGACTATCAACAAGTCTCCTTGATTCTCTAACCTCTGCTACTTTTTCTCCCAAAGTTTCCTTTAACCAACCAGTTAAATCAGTTAGTTCATCTTTTGGAATATCGCTACTTTCAGAATCGTTTTCATCGTTTTTTTCTTCCAATGGTAATTCATCACTATCCTGTTCAGCTGCTACAATTTTCTTGCCTTCGAATTCATTTAAATTATTAAATCTATAATCATCAATTGCTTCATAAGTATACAATACTTCTAAATCTTTATTTTTAAACATCTCAAGATAAGGCCCTGATTCGATAATTTCTCTGTTAGAACCATTGATATAATAAATAGCCTTCTGATCTTCTTTCATCCTATCAACATATTCAGATAAAGAAACAATCTCACCATCTTTGCCTTTATTAGATTCAAATCTTAAAAGTTTTATAATTTCATTTTTGTGAACAAAATCTGAGGCAGCCCCTTCTTTGAGAAATCCACTAAATTTGCCCCAAAATTCTTTATATTTTTCAGGATCATTTTTAGCCTGTTCATCTAGATATTTTATAAATCTGCTTGTCACAACCTTGTTTACCTTAGCAATCAACGCACTATCCTGAAGAGCCTCCCTGGAAATATTTAATGGCAACTCTTCGCTATCAATAACCCCTCTTACAAATCTCATCCACTCTGGAGCAATAGCTTCAGATTTTTCCTCAATCATAACCTTTTTACAGAATAGGTTTATTCCTCTCTCCACCTTACTAAACCCAAACTTTTCATAATTCTCTCCTGGAACGAAAAGCAAAGAATTGATAGCTAATGGTGCATCAAACGAAAAATGGAGCTTGTAGGTAGGTTCATCATAAGCATTGGCAATAAATTTATAAAATTCTGTATATTCATTTTCACTTATTTCATTTTTATTTTTAGTCCAAAGAGGTTCCACTGTGTTAATGGTTTCCCCATTTACTTTGATAGGATATGTCACAAAACTTGAATATTGCTTGATAATCCTATTTACTGTTGCCTCCTTGCCAAACTCATGGGCATCACTTTTTAAGCTAAGAACTATTTTAGTACCACGTTTAATGTCTTCAGCTTCTTCAATAGAATAACTTCCTATTCCATCAGAAGTCCAAATATATCCTTTAGCTTCCGGCATATATGATTTGGTATACAAAGTAACCTTTTCAGCAACCATAAAAGCAGAATAAA
>JBAYAL010000374.1:0-2725 GCA_041669825.1 Eubacteriales bacterium
CCCTTTCCAGCATATCTGAGGCTTTTCCTTATTCTGTAGTTGAAGCAATGATGGTTGGGAAAGCAATCGTTGCTACAGATGTAGGAGGTGTGAGTGAAGCTTTAGGGGAGTGCGGATTAGTAGTAACGCCTGGACAATATAAAGAATTGGCAGATGCGCTTATTACACTCCTTCAGGATGCAGACCTTAGGCGGGTTTTGGGTGAAAAAGCCAATAAGCGAGCTCTTGAACTTTTTACGCTTGACAGGTTTACAAGAATGCACCTAAAAGTATATAGAAAACTCTACTTTACTAGAATCGGGAGTATTGAGATCCTTTTACTACAGCAAAAACAGATTATCGAAAAGGGATATGCATTGTTAGAACTAGGTTTTTGGAAAGAGGCTATAGGGCAGTTTAAAAAGGCAATAAAGGTTGTGCCTGATTCATCTGCTGTACCTGTATTATTAGCAGAAATTGCTTTTGCCTATACTGAATTAGGACAATTAGAAGTAGCTAATCTACACTTCGAAAAAGCTAGGCTTGTTACTCAATTACGAGAGAATCAGAGTGCGTAATAATGATATTTGTCAAAAGTTGTTTTTAGATGTTGTTTAATAACCTTATTAAAATAGTAGGAATTTCAATAAGTATCTAGAAATATAAATAATAAATAGAAAATTATACCAAATAATCTTTTTGCTTAATATTTTTAAAGAGGGGTATTATGGAAAAGTCTGAAGGGCTAATTATTATTCCTGCATTTAATGAAGAAAAAAACATCAAGCAGGTAATTAAAGGTATTTTAGAATGTAAATATGATTTGGATATATTGGTAATAAATGATGGGTCTAAAGATTGTACAGGGTTATTAGCTAGAAAAACAGGGGTAAATGTAATTGACCATTTTTATAATATGGGATATGGGGGAGCGTTACAGACTGGTTTTAAATATGCTGTTTCGTGTGGATACCAGTATGTCGTACAGTTTGATGGTGATGGACAACATGAACCAAAAGATATTTTACTAATATTAGAGATTTTGAAAAAAGATTGTTTTGATATAGTGCTTGGATCAAGATTTATAAACTATAGAAATAAAGTTAGTTTGATTAAGGTGGTTGCAATAAAATTCTTCCGCTATCTCATATCTTTTCTTACAGGTGTAAAAATAACTGATCCGACCTCAGGTATTCAAGGTCTAAATAGAAAAGTGTTTTCATACTATGCACGAATGGGAAATTTTCCTGAAGATTTTCCCGATGCGGATACAATTATTCATATGATTATGAATGATTACCGTATAGTAGAAGTGCCAGTGACTATTACTCAAAGGATATCGGGCAAAAGTATGCACCATGGATTTAAATCTTTTTATTATGTGATTAAGATGATAGTAAGCATATCGGTTGTTGTACTTAAACAAAAAACAAGAAACAAAAAGGCAATATAAATATTTTTTCAAAAAGGAGAGTAAAATTATGCTTCAAATAACTATCCTAGTGGCTGGAATAATATTTGTTTTAGGAGTTTTCAAACTTTTAATTTCGAATAAGATAAATACTAGGATTTCTTTGCCGTGGATAGCATGTTCGTTTCTTGTAATATTTTTAGCGCTGATGCCAAAGATAATAGATATTGTGGCTAGAGTTATTGGTATTAACTATCCGCCAACCCTGTTGTTTTTAGGGTCGATACTGGTAGCCTTTTTGTTATTAATATATCAAGCTATTCAAATATCTGTTCTTCAAGATAAAGTAAGGGAATTGTCACAATATCTTGCAATTATTAATAGCACAGGAATGTATAATATTAGACCAGATAAAACACTAGAAGGTGATAGTTCTACTGGAAATTATAAGTGTACAATAATTAGCTCTGCATGTGAAAAAGTCCGTATTCCTCTTTGAAATAATTAAAGCATACTAAATAAATAAAAGTGGTTTTGTATACTTAAGGAAAGGTGGGGAGAGAATGCAGCAGGCTTTAAAACGATCATTTATTGGCTATGAATTAGATAGTGCAGAGAAAGAGATTGAAGAAATAAATAAAAATTATGATATAAAACGCAGAGAGCTTGAGAAGGCTATTGCGGAGCAAAAAGACCAGAGGGAAATGGATAATTCTGAAATGACTAAGATTAAAGCAAAAATAGAAGATAAAGCAAAAATGCGAGATATGATAAAAAATGAACTCTATGATAGTTATATGCAGGCTATAGAGAAAATTGTGGCTACTATGGACAATGTTGAAGGATCAATAAAAGATTTGAAAACGTTATTAGAAGTAAGGCAAACTGAGTTAACTAGGTATCAAAATTATATTAAAACAATTAAAACAGAGGTATTGAGTGTTGCCAGCCGATATAAAACGATCCTAGAAGAGGAGGCTGTCGACAAATGGAACTAAAAAGTAAACTTTTTGGATATAAAAAACAAGAAGTAACTGAATATATTGAGAAACTTATGGCTTATCATGAAAGTGAAATTACGTCATTGGATAAAGAACTAAGAGAATTGGAAGAAGGCAACAGGATACTAGAAAATGAGTTAAAAAAGTTGACAAGGGATTTGGAGGATTTAAATACAGTAAAAGATTGGGATTTGTCTGGACAAAGGCTAGCGAAGGCTACAAAAAATATTATTATAGAAGCAGATGAGGATATAGCTAAAATAATCGATGACGGTAACAAAGATATGGCTTTAATCCATAAGAAAATAAAAGTGATTGAAAATGAGATTAAAGA
>JBAYAL010000375.1:0-2722 GCA_041669825.1 Eubacteriales bacterium
AATCGGCTTATAGGTCTTGAAGAAAAATGCACCAATAATATACACGCTTTAGTTGATGCTATTAAAGTTAGACTGCAATTTTTATTTATATATCTTAAGATCAAACAGCGCAAAGACTATGATTGGAAGGATATAGATATTAAGATTGTACCTAATATTCCAACTGACGATTTGATGGTTTCTCAAATAATTTCTCAGCTTAATGGGAAGTTATCTACTAGAACAGGTCTTGCACAGCTTTCATTTATAGACAATCCTGACAATGAAATGAAGGAAATTGAGAAGGAAAATAAAGATGATTCTATAGGAAAAAGTCTTTTGAATGGTGGTGAAAATAGTGGCACATCAAGTGAATGATATAGGTAAAGAAGTAAAAAAATACAGGGAAGAAAACCGTATATCTCTCAGGGAACTAAGTAAAATTACTGGAGTAAGCTACTCATGGCTCAATAAATTGGAAAATGGAAAGGCCACTCTTAGAAAAGGAACTGAAGAGTTACTTATTAATAAATTAAACCTTGATAATAAAAAAATAGATTTGACTAATATTCCGACTGTATATCTAATAGAGGAATTGAATAAGCGTACTAATTTTCATATTAAATTAGAGGTGGAGTAAATGAGTAAGATACCTGGCCAGTACAGGAAGGCAATTGAGCAGATTCGTATTGATGCCGAAAATTTTGCTAATAGTTCTATGAAAAATGTATATTCATTAAATAAAAAAGCTCTTAATGAATTGCATATGAAAGTAGCAAAAATATACATTGATTATGCACAAGACGGCTATTTAAAGTTATCGCGGCAGGATAAAAAGAAAATTACTGCTGACGTGAATAACAAGCTTAAAAGTATGGGATTAAATCTAGGAAAAGCTGAAGTTGCCACAGTTTCTAGTATTCTAGGCTCTGTTTTCAAAACAACTTATTATAAAAATGCCTTTGTATTGGAAAGTGGTATGTCTGGAAATATTAAATTTAATATCTTAAAGAAAGAATTTATTGATTCTGCTATAAATGCAAAATTCAAAGAGGCTACTTTTTCAGATAGGATTTGGAATAATAAAGCTAATATGATAGACAAACTTAAAAAGTCTATAGTTGAAGCCTATAAGGGCAATACTGCAATAGATAAAATAGCTAAGGATATACAGCATACTTTTAATGTTTCTGCTAGCGATAGTAACCGTCTTGTAGCAACCGAAACTGCACGTGTAGCAGTAAAAGCACAGGAGCAAATTGGAATTGATTCTGGCTGTAAAGAAGTAATGTGGAGTGCAACTCTTGATAGTCGTACAGCTCCATATGATGCCAGCCTTGATGGCAAGTTTTGGGGAATAGATGAAAACCACCCTGAGCCAGTAATGGACACGCATCCCCGTTGCAGATGTGTTTTGATAAATGTGCCTTTTGCAGATTGGAAACCAACGAAAAGGAAAGATAATGAGACTAAAGAAATAACTGATTATAAAGATTACAGCCAATGGCTAAAAGATAAGGGAATAGGGAATCAATAATTCAACTAAAAAAATGCATATATGACTAAAATATGATAATATAGATATATAAAGGAGAGTGAATAAAATGAATTCATTATTAGATAAATTTAACAAGTCTAAATTAAAAAGTAAATTAGACCCTTACGATGCTGAGAGTTTGAAAAAATATTTTAATGAAATAATTAAGTCTAAACTTACGATTGATGATATGGTGGATTTTTTTACAATTGTAAGGCAAAATATCGAAAAATTCTCAGATAGAGATCTTATATTGAGACCCTTTGAAGTTGGTTTACGTGAAGGTGTAAGGGGTATAAATTCTACAAATGAATGGGCGATAGAAAAAATAATGAATAGTTTTTCTTAAAGAAATCAAGTATTAATTAATATGTACACAATATAAATACTTACCGTGTGTTTTAATTGGAAATGTAAAAATTTTTAAAAGTCTTAGAAATAAGGCTTTTTTATTTTATAAAAATTTAATTGTGTTCTTAGTCTTATATGGGTTAAGAGGACATAGGAGGTATAAAAATTATGAAAAAAAGTGAATTAACAAAATTAATTGAAAGCCTAGGTGATGATGCTGAGGTAGATGAAACAATATCTAAAAGTGATTTAGGTAAGGCACTTGTTTCAAGTGGTTTAACACTGGATGCTTTTAAAGAAAAAGTGGAGAGTGATTCTAATTTCAAAAGTTTTCTTGATAGCGAGAAAGACAAACATGCGACCAAAAGTCTGGAAACTTGGAAAACTAATAATTTACAAAAGATGGTTGATGAAGAATATAAGAAACAACACCCTGAAGCAGATCCGAAAGATACTGAAATCGCAAAATTGAAAAAGCAATTTGAGGATATGCAGAAAGAGTCACTCAAGAAAGATTTAACTAATAAAGCATTAAAGGCAATGACAGAGAAGAAATTACCTGCTGATTTGGTTAATTTTATTGTTGGTTCTGATGAAGATACTACAAATAAAAACCTTGAAACTTTAGAGAAGATTTTTAATCAGCATGATGAGTCAATAAAAACTGAAATACTTAAAAATGATACTTATAAACCAGGTGGTCAGGGTGGAGCAGAACCAACTGAAGAAGCCGTTAAGGGACAGATAAATTCCTTGTTTGGAATTAAAGAATAGGAGAGGATGATGAAATATGGCAAATGCAATTAATTATGCAACTTTATTTATGCAGGCATTAGATGCACAAATAGCACAGCT
>JBAYAL010000376.1:0-2720 GCA_041669825.1 Eubacteriales bacterium
ATCAATTTATCCCAACTTATCAACATTACTAGATGTGAATATAGTAAAACATTAATGGACCATAGGGAATAGAACTTTCGATGCTTGGAGCTTTCTCAGGCTAGGTAGCGTCAAAAAATGTAGGGGGGACACATTTATTAATAAATGATATAATAGATATAAATTAATTGGGAAATTATATTTTCAAAACTATTATTATTTTCAAAACTTATTAGGAGGGAATTATGAAAAAGAAGTTTTTGAAGATTTCTGGTGTGGTGGTCATCTTGATAGCTGTAATAGGCGTCTGGGGTTACAACAAATATTTTACGTTTGACTCGGAAATCCAAAAACAGCTCAATGAACAGTTTGGTGATGATTTTTTTAATGTGTCTGTTGCTGAAAAAGGGGCTAGTGATTTAGAAACAGGCAATAATTCAAAGATTGGCATTGAAGAAACGGAACAACAGAAACAAGAGGATAACCTAAAATCAGGGTCCTCAACTTCACAAAATAGTAACGGTACAAATAAGACAATTACACAAGATGAAATTATTCAGAAATATATGCCTGAGATTAAAAGTTTGCAGAGTGTGGCCTTAAGTCGACTTGATACTCTGTATTCAGCTGCAATCAATGAGTATAAGCAATCTAAAAAAAATGGTAATTTGAATCCTTCAGAGCTTGCCCAAAAGTATATTCAAGCCGGAACTTTGCTTGAAGGAAATGTGGATGGAGAGTTCTATAATATAGTAAATGCGATGCAGGCCGAATTAGTTGCTAATAACTTTTCCACTGATATAATTAATACCATTAAAAATGATTACGAAAGTGCCAAATCCCAAAAGCGATCACAACTTTTGTCCAGAAGATAGAAAAGTGAGCTGAGGGGACAGATGCCTGGGCTCCCTTTATGAGCTTATTTATATTTGTTTATTTAAAGTAAGTTTTCATATTCTTGAAAATTCTACCCAAAAAAGTTTCTTCATTATTGTTAAAGTATTTTAGGACAATAAAAAAAACGAATATTCCTATACAGTCTTTTGCAAAATCTATGAAGCTAGTTGATCTGCTTGGTGTAAAGTATTGATGTATTTCATCTATAGCGCTTAAAAATATACATAAAAATAAAGTTATGACTTGAAAACGAAAATCATATTTTCCTAAGGCTAAAAAGGCAATGAAAATTAAAGCATAGGGTATGCCAAATTCTATAAGATGTAATATTTCTTTAATTTCGCCGTCATAAGGGGAATTAAAGTTTATGATAGCGTTATTTGGCAGGCTGGAAAGAGTCCAGATAAAGAGTATATATATAATAGGAAGGGAAATAAGTAGATACTTTATGAGTCTTTTCAAATGCGCTATCTCCTTTGTATTAACTCGGTAATTATATTTGAAAAGAAGTTAATGAATATATTACTACCATTATCAAAATATGTAAAATAATTAATTATTAGAATATGTTGCAATTAGGGAACTAGATTCGTTGGGGTGTATGGATGGCTATTGGTAGAGATAAAAAACACAAATATTCTAATACTGTCCTTTGCAAAATCTATTATACTTGTGGATCGACATGGTGTATAGTACTGATCAAAGAGCAGAGAATACAGGTCCCATGTTTTTTGTTTTTTCTTTTTTAGTAGCAAATAAAGGGTATTTATATTATTGTATCGAATATAACCCAATATAAATATTCGACTTACACATATTGACTACTGTTTTATAATCACTATCATTTTTACGATTATATGTTTAAAATAAAACATATATTTTTTCTTTTGTAATAAAGTAACTAATGGGGGGATTTTTATGAAAGTCACTAAAGCTGTGATTCCGGCAGCAGGAATGGGTACGCGATTTCTTCCTGTAACTAAAGCTTTGCCTAAAGAAATGCTTCCTATAGTAGACACACCTACTATTCAATTCATAGTAGAAGAAGCAGTTAATTCAGGGATAGAAGATATAGTGATCATTACTGCTAGAGGGAAATCTGCGATCATAGATTATTATGATCGTATGCCAGAGCTGGAAGCCCATCTGGAAAAGAAGGGTAAAGGTGAATATTTAGAAATTATTAAAAAGCTTTCAAGTCAAGCAAATATTTATTATATAAGGCAAAATGAACCTTTGGGCTTAGGGCATGCGGTACATTGTGCTAAGTCATTTATTGGAAAGGAACCTTTTGCAGTACTCTTAGGTGATGACATAATAAAAGCTAAAAAACCTGCTATAAAGCAGCTTATGGAAATTGCAGAGAAAACAGAGTCCAGTGTACTAGGAGTCAGGGAAGTAGCTGAATGTGAGGTTAGTAAATATGGGATTATTGATTCACTTGAAAACAAAGGGAGAGTTTTCAAGATTAAGGATTTGATAGAAAAACCATCTCCTGATAAAGCTCCTTCTAGGTTGGCTATTATGGGTAGATATGTGCTTAACCCTTCAATATTTAAATATTTGGAAGGAATTAAAGCTGGAGCGGGCGGTGAAATCCAGCTCACCGATGCCATTAGAGCGCAAAGTAAAAATGAACCTGTATATGCCTATATGTTTGAGGGGAAACGGTATGATGCTGGGGATAAATTAGGTTTTCTTCAAGCTACAGTTGAATATGCCCTAGAATCTCCAGAGTTAGGACCGAAATTTGCTCGCTACTTAGAAGAATTGTATTTGTCAAGGAATCGGGTTGTGAAATTGACTGAAGATATTGTTACTGTTGGCAAAGAAAAGAATATTTC
>JBAYAL010000377.1:0-2717 GCA_041669825.1 Eubacteriales bacterium
TCCATCATAAATATTATTTGAGGTGAATTAAATGACAAAAACCCTATATGTAGGTAATCTTCCATGGTCAGCTTCTTCAGACGATCTGATTGAATATTTTGGTCAGTTTGGGGAAGTAGTCGGTTGCAGAATTATTACAGACAGAGAAACAGGACGTTCTAGAGGCTTTGGCTTTCTTGAAGTAGCTGAAGGAGATGCTGAACGTTTGGCCGAAGAATTAAACGGCAAAGAATTTGGCGGACGTGAACTTACTGTAAACGAAGCCAGACCTAGACAAACTATCTAAGAGTTCTTGGTTAAGATAAATTAAGTTTTAGACGGTATTTTACCAAGCTTAATATAAATTTTTGTTTATCTTAATTAGTTTTGAACTCAAAAGAACTCCGGTATATTTAAATTGTCCTTGATAAGGGGTACATTTTAATTTTTGCCGGTTTTTTTTTTGAAAGACTGATTATAAGTTTGTGGAAGGTAGATAAATGTGATTAAAAAAATAGACTATTTCCGAAGTCTGGCTGAAAAAACACTTTCTTTAAAAAGGTTAAAGCATACTTTGGGAGTAGAAGTGACGGCAATAGAACTTGCAGGGATACATGGAGTTGACACTGAAGCAGCAAGTTTGGCAGCACTTGCTCATGATCTAGCCAAAAAGATTCCCCTGGAGGAACAGTTGGAGATGGCCGAAAAGTGGAATCTTATTTGGTATCCTGAGGATAGGGAGAATCTTCAGGTGCTTCATGGTAGAATTGCGGCCTACATGATAAAAAATGAACATGGAATAAATGATAAAGATATTCTTAATGCAGTTGCCAATCATACTTTAGGTAGGCCGGGGATGTCGCGGTTAGAGATGATTATATATAGTGCTGATTTAGTTGAACCTAATAGGGATTTCTCTCAAGTGGACAATTTACGAAAGAAGTTGTATGATGACCTTGTGGTTGGGACCTTTCTTTGTGTGGAACATACTTTGACGCATTTGAAGAACTCTAATAAAATTCCTCATCCATTAACGTTAGAAACATATAAAGATCTAAAAAAATTATTATTAAATCAAGATTAAATGGTAATTATATTAAATAAATTAAAATTTTTGTGATGTATTGAAAAAAGTTGTAAAATTAACCTTAAGATATTGCATCATCATTAAAAGGAGGACAAAATTTGGAAATAGGCATTGAACAACTGAGGAAAACTGTAGACGCTGTAGAAGATAAAAAAGGTAGGGATATTGCAATTCTGGATATAAAAGAAATATCTTCTATTACTGATTATTTTCTAATTGTTACAGGAAACACTACTATTCAGACTAAGGCTATTGCGGAGCATCTGGATGAGAAATTGGGTGAGATAGGGATACCTGTACTTAGAATAGAGGGCCTTCGGGAGGCTAGTTGGGTTCTTATTGATTGTGGTGATTTGGTAATTCATATTATGACCCCTGAGGCCAGGGCGTTTTATAGCCTTGAAAGGCTCTGGGGAGATGCTAAGGAAGTTAATTTATAAAAAGATAGTTGTTGACAAAAAAATGTAATATAAATAGAATTAACACTAATAAAATTTCTTTACTTTAGTAATTAATTTTTTAAATAATGGTAGAATTAGCGACGAGGGAAATAAGTACCTGATTTTACTGGGTTCAGAGAGGCAGCGGTTGGTGGAGCTGCGACCGAGAATGAAAGGAACTCGTTCCTGAGTAATGGTCAGGTAGCAATGAACACCGGTGAGAACCGTTATAATTTTTGAGCATGCTGGAAATAGGGTGGTACCACGAGAGCAGGCTCTCGTCTCTTTGGGACGGGAGTTTTGTATTTTATTCAGGAGGTTTAGTATGGAGGAAAGATATTTATTTTCGAAAATCGAATCAAAGTGGCAAAAATATTGGTTGGAACAAAAATCGGGTAAAACTAGTGATGACGAAAGCAAAGAAAAATATTATGCTCTGGCCATGTTTCCTTATCCGTCAGGGAATCTTCATATGGGTCATGTGCGTAATTATTCCATAGTTGATGTAATTGCCAGGTTTAAAAGAATGCAGGGTTTTAATGTTCTTCATCCTATAGGTTGGGATGCTTTTGGCTTGCCTGCTGAAAATGCGGCTATAAAAAATCAGACTCCTCCTGCTGAATGGACTTGGAAAAATATTGCTAATATGAAACGTCAGCTACAGGAAATGGGAATATCCTATGATTGGGATAGAGAAATGGCAACTTGTCATCCTGAATATTATCGCTGGACTCAATGGATTTTTACTCAATTTTATAAAAATGGTCTAGTCTACAAGAAAAAAGCAGCAGTCAACTGGTGCCCTTCTTGTGCTACAGTTTTGGCTAATGAACAGGTCGTAGACGGGGCCTGTGAACGATGTGAAACAACAGTAATTAAAAAAGATCTGGAACAATGGTTTTTTAAGATTACCGATTATTCCGAGAGACTTCTTAATGACTTGGATAAGCTCACAGGGTGGCCAGAAAAGGTTAAGACTATGCAACGCAACTGGATAGGGCGGTCTGAAGGCGTCGAGGCAAGGTTTAAGATTGAGGGTTGGAAGGATATGATTCCTGTCTTTACAACCAGAGTGGATACCATTTTTGGAGTAAGCTATCTTGTATTGGCCCCTGAACATCCCTTGGTCAGTAAATTAGTTGCAGGAACTGAATATGAAGGTAAAGTCGAAGAGTTTAAGATGAAAATGAACGGTTTAAACGAAATAGACA
>JBAYAL010000378.1:0-2709 GCA_041669825.1 Eubacteriales bacterium
ATAATTTAATGATTGTTTTTTTACTTCCTTTTACTTGCATTCTTTTACTGATTTGCTTCTATACTTATAATCAGACGAAGCAGGAAAACACAAAACATGGTGAGATGTATGCGTCAATGCTCAGCAAAGAAATAGAAGAGAAACTTGAAAAATATAAAGCTGTAGTGGGTATGGCAGTAACCCGTCCTGAGGTGGAGTCGCTTGATTATACCCAGGCAGAACCGTATTTGCAAGATTTGATTGCAATGGAAGGTAAAGAAGAATGGTCTCATTTCATTATAACCAATGCCAATGGAACGGAACAGGCGCATTCGGAAGGAAAGAAGGGACATGGAGTTTCCCTGCATTTTGATGAAGCTTATCAGAAACCCTGGGAAGAGGAGGCAATGGTAGTATGTGAACCGGTTATTTCAAAGAGTACGGGTAGGGCAGTAATAGGAATTGCTACGCCAATCTATCTAAACAACAAAAAAGCAGGTGTTTTCATCGGCTACGTATGGTTAGAAAGCGTTGCTGACTTCTTGAATGATTATCGCTATACAGATAACAGCTATGCATTTATGATAAATGCGGATGGAACTATATCAGCGCATCCGGATAACAGCATGATTTTAAATGCGAAATGGGATAAAAGCTTGGAACAAACAGGATATTCTTATACATATTATCCTATAGAGGGAACGGATCTTACTCTTTGTGTAGTTTCTCCGGATAAAGAATCTTTTTCCTTACTTTTAGGTATTCTCGAAGTATTATTTATTGCATTTATAGCAATGTTACTTTCGGGATTCGTTGGAGCCCTATATATGTCCGGTAAGATAGCTTCTCTGATTCGCTGGATTAAGGAACAACTTCAGGCACTTTCTGATGGAAATGTTAATTTAGACAGGAAGAAGCTGTCATATGAAAAAGCATTGGAAATCGAAGAGATGAAAGATAAAACATTTCATTTTGCTGAAATATTGAAAAAGATAATGGATCAGCTGGAAGACAAGTCAAAGGAACTTCATAATGTTGTTGGAGAACTTACAGAAAAAATTCATAATTCGGATTGTAGTTTAAAAGAGATGGCAGAACATGCAACAGAGTTTGCAGCCGGAATGGAGGAAATCTCTACTACAACAGATATTTTGAAAGAGCGTTCAAGTTCAAACCTTCAGTTTACGTCCACGATATCATTTTACGCAGTAGAGGGAAGCGACTCGGCTAATCAGATGGTGGAAAGAGCAGCAGCTTCCATGGAAACAGTACAAAAGAGAAAAGAACAAACTTTAAAAATACTGAATTCCATCAGAGAGACGCTTACAATATCTATGAAAGAGAGTAGAAAAACAGCTATGATAAATGAACTTACACAAGAAATTCTGGAGATAACCGATCAGACGAACCTTCTTTCTCTGAATGCTACCATAGAAGCTGCTCGAGCAGGCGAGTCTGGGAAAGGATTTTCTGTAGTAGCTTCTGAGATGGGGAAATTAGCAGCAAGCTGTGGAAAAATAGCCAATAATATCCAGATGATCAGTGAGACAGTTATGAGAGCGGTGGAGAAACTAGAAGAAGATGCAGGAGAACTATTGTCTTATATTGATACTTATGTATTAAATGATTACGAAAATTTTCAAGAAAATGCGAAGTCATATGATGAAGATGTTAAAAAAATGGGAAGAATCATGATGCATTTTGCCAATCATTCCAGAAGTCTAGAGGAATCTTTCATGAATATGAATGGAAATATATCCCAAATTGCGGATACTATGGTTGAAGAAAAGCAAAACATTGAGCAGATTGCAGATAATTCTTCACTTTTAGCTGTATATTTGCATGAAATAACGGAGGATACGGATCATTGTAACCAAATTGCTGGAATTTTAAAAGAGTATGTAACTGCTTTTTATCATAAGGAAAAAAAGTAAACGAGTCTACATTTTCTGCAGCAACTGGAAGCGATATTAAGGTTCCGTCAGAAGAAAGTATTCCAAAGTATTTAAGAGTGTTACCATTCTCAGACTTCACTCGGATGTGCTATGTCAAGATTAATGACAGTGGGCAGATGTAATACTAATTTAAAAATATTAATTCCCCAGGCATTACATTTTGCCTGGGGTTTTTATGTTATCACCTCAAACACAATAAAGAATATTAGGGAAGATGTGAATTAAAATAATGATAGTGATAAATCAGTAATGCATCTATTCTTAGTTACATTAAAAAATGATATGTTATAATTTTTGGAAATAACATATTTTGGATAAGACTGGGTATTTTCATATGCATAAGAATAATCGGGGCGCTTCAAGTCAGGAGGTACTTTATGATAACATATTTATATACAGAAATTAATGTTATTGGAATTATAATCTTGTTATTTTTACTAAATAATTTTAATAAAAACAGAAGAGAAAACACTCCTATTGATCAGAAAATTTTTAATACAATTATGATTTTGTTACTTTGGGTATTTCTATTGGATACTGGTATGTGGTTGTTTGATGAAAACCCAAAGTTACGAGTATTGAATATCATAGTAACGACTGGTTACTATTTACTTAATCCAGCGATTTGTTTTGTTTGGCTGCTATATACCGATTATAAGATATTTGAAAGTAAAGCAGAACTAAGTAAGCGTTTTGTTTTCTATGTGCTACCTACTATTGTCTGTATAATTATGAGTTTATGCAGTCCGTTCACGGGATGGTTTTTTGTAATTAG
>JBAYAL010000379.1:0-2698 GCA_041669825.1 Eubacteriales bacterium
CAGCAGGAGTTAATAAAAGAAGCGCATTTGATCGCTGAAGATGACGTAAGAATGAATAGACTTCTCGGTGAGTATGGAAATACATTGGTTCCTGATGAGGTGAATATTCTTACCCATTGTAATACAGGAGCTTTGGCAACAGTTGAGTTTGGTACAGCTTTGGGGGTAATTCGGACTGCTAAGGAAAAAGGTAAGAAAGTTCATGTTTATGTTGATGAAACTAGGCCCTGTCTGCAGGGAGCCCGTCTTACTGCTTGGGAATTACTACAGGAAAATATATCTACAACCTTGATAACAGATAGTACGGCAGGCTATTTGATGCAACAGGGAAAAGTTGATATGGTACTAGTTGGGGCTGATAGGATAGCTGCAAATGGTGATACTGCTAATAAAATTGGTACTTATTCACTTGCAGTACTGGCTACTGCTCATGAAATACCCTTTTATGTTGTAGCTCCTACTGCAACAATTGATTTGAAAATATCCTCTGGGCAGGATATTCCTGTGGAAGAAAGAAATAAAGATGAAGTCCGATATATAAAAGGTATATTAATTGCCCCTAAGGATGTAGAAGTATATAATCCAGCTTTTGATATTACACCGTCAAAATATATCACTGGGATAATAACAGAAAAAGGGATTATTTCACCTCCGTACGCAGTTAATCTTTTAAAGATAATGGTTAAATAAATTGTAGAAACTGGGTGACTGTGCTTTTAGGCTTTTATAGTTAGGTATATGAATTAAATATAATTACAAATATTAATAGCAGTATTTACATAATGAATAGCTGCTATTTCCTTATAAAGATATGTAGTTTTGCTAGCAGGAAAATAAATTATAGAAGGTAGGATTGACAAATGGCTAAATATTTAATAAAAGCAATGATTCTTCCTATGACTGGACCTAAGGATATATATATGGATGGTGAAATTGCTATTGATAGCGATAAGATTATATCTGTAGGGGGTAAAGGATCTTCACCTGATGATTTTCAACCTGATAGAATAATGGAACTACAGAATCATGTTCTAATGCCTGGACTTATAAATACGCATACTCATGCGGCTATGACTATGCTCAGGGGATATGCAGATGATATGCCTTTGATGCCATGGCTAGAAGAAAAAATCTGGCCTTTTGAAGATAGAATGTCTGGTGAGGATGTATATTGGGGAACAAAATTAGCTTTGTGTGAAATGATTTGTTCAGGAACTACTACTATGGTAGATATGTATGCATATGAGGAAGATGTAGCAAAGGCAGTATTGGAAAGCGGTACAAGAACAGTGTTGTCTAGAGGAATGATAGGTTTGGACCCTGCTGTAGGTGAAAAGGCTCTTAAAGAAGGTATAGATCTTTTTAATAAGTTTGATGGGGCTGGTGATGGAAGAGTTAGAGTATTCTTGGGACCACATGCACCTTATACCTGTCCAGAGGAGTATCTTAAGACTATAAAGAGGGAAGCAGACAGACTGAAAACAGGAATTCATATTCATCTCTCAGAAACGCTGACAGAATTGGAAACAATAAAAACCCGTACTGGGTTAACTCCTATTAGATGGTTGGATGAAATAGGATTTTTTGGAGGGCCTGTAATTGCTGCCCACTGTGTTCATGTAGATGGTGGAGAAATGAACTTGTTTAGAAAGTACGGAATTTGTGTGGCTCATAATGCGGAAAGTAATATGAAGTTAAATAGTGGGACTGCTCCTGTTGCTGAGATGTTGAAACAGGGAATTTTAGTGGGAATAGGTACAGATGGGGCATCAAGCAATAATGATTTGGATATGTTTGGAGAAATGAGAACAGTCTCATTACAGCATAAATTGAAATTTGCGCCCGATACATTGAGTGCTTACGAAGTACTTGAAATGGCTACAGTAGGAGGAGCACAGGTGATTGGAAATGAAAATTTAGGGATGCTTGTTCCTGGGTTTAAAGCGGATATAATAGCAATTGATTTTGATCAGCCGCATTTTTATCCTAGGTTTTCCATACCATCTCATCTTGTTTACTGTGGCAGAGGATCAGACGTAAGTATGGTAATGGTTGATGGCAAGCTGCTTATGGAAGATAAAAAACTGTTAACTATTGATCAAAATACGATATGTACAGAAGTAGAAAAAAGGGCTAAAAGAATTGCTAGGGAAGTAAATAAATGATAAAGCTAGTTAGTCAATTGTTTTTTGACTTTTCGTAGTGGAATTATAGTATTTATTTAAAATAGAGTGAATTAATAATCGTAAAGCTTATTTACTTGACAAAGAAATAAAGAACGGTTAGAATATTACTTTGTAAAGGGATATTACATTACAGATTGGACTGGCTCCAATATGGAAAAGATAGCTGAAAGGGCATTATTATTTGATTTTTATGGTCCTCTTCTAACGCAAAAACAAAGTATGATTTGGGATTTGCATTATCAGGAAGATTATTCGTTATCTGAAATTGCTGTAGAAGAAGGTATAAGCAGACAGGCAGTATTTGATATCTTGAAAAGAACAGAAAAAATACTTCAGGATTATGAAAACAAACTTAAGTTAATCGAAAAATTTATATTTGAAAGAGATAAACTAGCTAGTATAGAAAAAATGCTTGTTAATATACAAAGAGAAGATTTTATAGATGAAGAAGCTTGGGTGCGCCAAGTAAAGAATAATTCGGAAATTAGACAAATAATATCTGGTACAATTGA
>JBAYAL010000380.1:0-2689 GCA_041669825.1 Eubacteriales bacterium
CTAATGTTAATGAAAGATTTTGGCACAACAGTGCTTTGCTGTACCCCTTCATACGCGCTATATCTTGCTGAAAGCATTGAAGAAGCCGGAATTTCCAAAGAGGATTTGAAACTTCGTGTTGGTGTTTTTGGTGCTGAACCCTGGACAGATTCTATGAGGGAAGAAATAGAAGCAAGACTTGGATTAAGAGCAGTAGATATTTATGGCTTGAGTGAAATAATGGGGCCAGGTGTTTCTATGGAATGTTTGAAATGTAATGGACTCCATATTGATGAACATTTTTACCCGGAAATTTTGGATGAAAATGGTAACTCAATGGAGGAAGGGAAAATAGGAGAACTCGTGCTTACCAGTTTAGGTAAAAAGGGCTTTCCTGTGCTACGTTACAGAACCAAAGACATAACATGCATAAATGAGGGTACTTGTGTTTGTGGACATACGGGTTGGTCTATGAAAAGGGTCTTTGCTAGGGTTGATGATATGCTTATTATTAGAGGTGTAAATGTATTTCCGAGTCAGGTTGAAGAAGCTATTTTGTCTGTCAGTGGAGTGGAGCCTCATTATCTTATTATTGTAGATAAAGCAGGTACTCTTGATACCCTAGAAATTTTAGTAGAAATTAATATGGCTAGCCTGGGAGACGAAATTAGGGAATTGGAACAACTTCAAGAAAAAATAAAAAATAGAGTTGAAGATACACTTGGTATTTCTGTAAAAATAAGACTTGTTGAACCTAAAAGTATACCAAGGAGTGAAGGTAAAGCAAAAAGAGTAATAGATAAGAGAAAGGATAGAGGATAGAAAATAAAAGATAAAGGATAAAGGATAAAGGATAAATTGTTTAATATAAATAATTAATTGAGAAGAAGGAAAAATTGTTCTTGGATGGAACAAATATAGTACAATCAAAATAGTAGAATAAATTAACTTTTTTAAATAATAATAAGGAGGCGTGATTTTATGAAACAGCTTTCCATATTTATTGAAAATGCCAAGGGTCGACTTTCTCAAGCACTTAATTCATTGGCAGAAATAGATGTTAATATTCGGGCTCTTTCGCTGGCCGATACTAAGGATTATGGGGTTTTAAGAATAATTGTTGATAATCCAGACGATGTGGCAACGAAACTTAAAGAACGTTCTTATGTAGTAAAACTGACACCTGTATGGGTTTTGAAAGTTCCTGATAGAGCAGGTGGTTTGTCGGGAGTGTTGAGTAAACTAGTAAACGAAGGTGTAATAGTAGAATATATGTATGCTTTTGTTGAGAGAGAAAATGAGCAGGCTCAGGTAGTCTTGAGAGTTAGAGACCAGGATTCTATGAAAATTGCCCTAGAAAAACTTGAATTAAGTAGTTGAGAAAATATTAAAGCATTAAAAAGATACCCCACAAAATTTGTGGGGTATCTTTTTAATGCTTTAAGTTAACCAACAAAATTAGTGACCATTTAGCCCTTACTTAAATATAATGTTGTAGGAATCATGTGAGAAAATACAAGGAGGTTTTTAAGTGTGTTTAGTTATCAAAGACGTTTATTTTATCCGGTACATGTAGAACAGGCAGATCCGAAATTTGGGAATATTCTTATGGAACATTATGGCGGAAAAGATAGCGAATTTTCAGCTACAACCCAGTATCTCAACCATTGTTCCAATATGCCAAATCCATATGTTCGCGATTTACTTGGTCTGATTGCTGCTGAAGAGCTTGGACATATGGAAATGATAGCAGTAGCGATTAATAAATTGGGAGGGCCCCCACCAAGTTTTGTTAATTCTAAAGGGGTGGCTTGGAGTGTAAATTATGTTAACCAGAGTAATAATGTAATAGATATGTTAAGAGCAGATGAAGATGCGGAAATAAGGGCAAAAATACTCTATTCCTATCATATGACTTTGACCAACGATCCCTGTATGAAAAAAATGATTCAGTTTTTATCAGGGCGTGAAGATGTACATCAAAGGTTGTTTGCCAAGGCAGGTGTGTTAATAGCACAAGGTGGAAGTAATGAACAATTCTCAGCGTTGATTCATGAATATAAAATGAGCTTGAGAATAATGGAATAAGCAATAAAAAAAAAACACCATTTATAAATTAATATTTAGATAAAAACAGTCCGATAATATTTCGGACTGTTTTTATCTAAGAAAGGTATGTTACGTTTTATTCAAGAGTCAGTATCAAGACTTTTGCTATGCGATACTACATTTCTATTTTTAGCAGTGAGCCATATTGAATACTGAGAGTAAGTGTTTAAAGTTTAGGTATTTTATATTCTTTATCCATGTCGTCTGCGTCAATAACAGTTGTGTATTTATTATCTTTATTGTCGTTTTGATCGTTATTTAAGTTAGTATGGTGTCCATTTTGTTTATAGGTGTAAAACTTAAAGGGTTCTTTATTGAAAATTTTTGCATAGATAAATCTGATAATAATTGCAGCAAAAATTACTAGAAGAAAGATCCAAATGCCCATTATTGCTAAAATAGCAAATCCAATGGTTAGTATTGAATAAATAAAATATTTTACAACATTTGGCATTTGCTTCACCTCACTTTTTTATATTTGATTTTTTTGTCATTGGATGAAGATTTTTTGGATGTTTTTGAAGAAGCGTTTGGTGCAACTTTAATTTCTGGCGGAAAAAACTCTTTGTTCATTTTTAGCATTCCTGTAGCTAGGATAAGA
>JBAYAL010000381.1:0-2688 GCA_041669825.1 Eubacteriales bacterium
AGCAGGCTTAGAAAAGCCTGACCATGGTAATATTTTCCTTGAAAATAAAAATATTACCGGGACTTCTGGAAATGTAGGCTATATGTTTCAGAAGGACCTATTGCTTCCTTGGCGAACATTAATTGAAAATGTCATGCTTGGCTGTGACGTACGCAAAATGAACAAAAAAAATGCTTATAATAATTCTATGATTTGGCTGGAGAGATTTGGCCTAGAAAAATTTGCCAACTATTATCCTCATCAGCTTTCTGGTGGAATGAAACAAAGAGGAGCATTATTAAGAACTATCCTTTTCGGCCAATCAACCTTACTTTTAGATGAACCTTTTGGAGCATTGGATGCCTTAACCAGAAAAGAAATGCAATACTGGCTACTTTCAATATGGAACCAAATGCAAAACACTGTACTATTTGTGACTCATGATATTGAAGAAGCAATTTTACTATCTGACAAAATACTTGTGCTTGGCAAACAACCTGCTCAAATTATCGAAGAAATCATTGTCCCTTTTCCCCGACCAAGAAATCCAGAATTAATACTATCTAAAGAAATTCTAGATTTAAAATCAAAATTGTTCCATTTATTAAAAACTGCTTAACAAGAATATTTCGCTAACTATTTTACCGTATCAATCTATATGGTACAATACTATTAGAAAGCTTTATAAGGAGATGGTAGCTCCATGTATGAATTAAAAAATTACTGTGAATTACAAGTAAAAAAGGCACTGGAAGAGTATTTGCCCAAAGCAAATATTCCATGTAAATGTGAAAGATGTCAAGCAGATATTTTGGCTTTTACTCTAAATCGTCTTCCTCCAAGGTATTATGTCTCAGAAAAAGGAGAATTCATTACATCTGTAGAAACCCAACTAACTCCTGACAAAACTCGTATTATCTCTGAAATTGTTGCTGCCACCCAAGTAGTAGCGGCATATCCCTCCCACCCTATTGATTAGATAGAAGTTCCTTAAACTATAAAAATTATAATATTAATGTTATAATTTAGGCAGATTTTCCAGAAATTAAGTACAGATTATTAAGTTTATTTATTACTTAATAATCTGTATTTTTTGTTACTATTTGCTTAACATATGAGTAACTGTTATTCTTATTATCAAGTACGTAAGTAAGTGAGTTGAAAAAATGATAACTAATTACAAAGGTCTTGAACTAGACCCCTTTCAAATCGAGGCAATTAACGCCATTAACAGAGAACTATCCGTAATAGTTTCTGCCCCAACAGGGACAGGGAAAACTCTTGTTGCCGATTACCTCGTTGAAAAGTCCATTCAAGCTGGGAAAAAAATAATCTACACTGCACCAATTAAGGCTCTAAGCAATCAGAAATTCAAGGACTTCAGCCGACAATTTGGCGAAGAACAGGTGGGTATTATGACTGGGGATGTTGTAGTGAATCCCACAGCTAGCTTATTAATCATGACCACTGAGATTTTTCGAAATCAGGTGATTACCAACGATCCAAAACTCAATGATGTATCATACGTTATCTTTGACGAAATCCACTGGCTCAACGATGAAGATCGGGGCACTGTATGGGAAGAATCCATCATCCTTGCCCCTGAAAACATTAAAATATTGGGTTTAAGTGCCACTATAGCCAATGCTGAGGAACTTAAAAACTGGATTGAAACTATACGCAAAAGAAAGGTTGCATTAATTGAGGAGCAAAATAGAATTGTTCCACTAGATTATCATTACTTTACAAGTGAAACAGGACTAATCAACTATACTGACCTCCATAATTATTATTCAAATAAAATACAACAATCAGGGGGAGAAAACCATTCCCAAATATTCAAACCAACAAATCATATAGATCTTATAAAAAGTATTGAAAAGGAATATCTTCCAGCCCTATTTTTTGTCTTCAGTAGAAAACAATGCGCTGAAAAAGCTCATGAACTAGCCTATTTCAATAATTATCTCAACCCTAATCAAAGTAATGAAGTACAAAAAATGTTCATTGACCAGTTTGGAAAAGAAGATTTTTGGTCTCCCTCCACAAAAAAGCTATTTAGAGTATGCCGCAAAGGAGTTGCCTATCACCATGCAGGACTCCTTCCTTCTCAAAAAACCATAGTTGAAGATTTATTTTTAAATAAATATATTTCAATTTTATACTGTACCGAAACATTTAGTGTAGGCATTAATTACCCCGTTAAATCAGTCTGTTTTGATTCTTTGAGAAAATATGACGGACATAACTTCCGTTCTCTTGCCAATCATGAATTTTTTCAGATGTCAGGTAGAGCAGGTAGAAGAGGTATAGATGACAGAGGATATTCTTTTGCTTTAGTGGACCTTAATTTTCTAGAAAAGAATCCTCTTCCAGAATTTAATATTAACAAGCTTGAGCCACTATCCAGTCAGTTCAAACTATCTTACAACACTGTTCTTAATCTGATGGCTACCCTAAACTATGAGCAGATACAAACTTTCTTCAAGAAAAGCTTTGCTGCACACTCCTATAATGTTTTATCTACTGAAATATACTCAGAAATAAATCGTCACACTGTAAAGCTTAAAGAAATGTCAAACACTCTCTGCCATATGGTTGGTACCTTAAAATGTCCTCTAATCTACTATCCCAAATCAAATGAATTTGAAAAACTTCGCAAAGCATATAACAAACTAGAGCCAAGGAGAAAAAATAAGATTTACGGGC
>JBAYAL010000382.1:0-2686 GCA_041669825.1 Eubacteriales bacterium
CAATCTGGAAATCATGGTCAATTTTTGTAGGAATCCTATTATTGGCAAAGAACTTAGCTGAAGAATACTTTTCTGTTTCCTGACTTTTATCTAATATAATACGAACATCTACTCCCCGTTTTTTAACTTCTAAGAGAGCTTTAGCAATTGGACTGGAGGTAAAGCTATAGGCTTGTACCCGTATGCTTTTCTTAGCCTCTCCTATTGCCTTTATAATGCTTTCAGTTCCTCCCCCATTTGGACTAAATGCTACTTCTATTGTTCCAGAAGCATTAACTGTATGTGGTGTGTTAATCCCATTTGGTAATGCAATCGCTGCAGAGGCTTTGCTCTCAGCGGTTAGTCCGGCATTCTCTTTATTATTTGTATTGCACCCAGCAAAAAAACCTGTTGCAAAAATTAGTAAAGCAATGAAAACAAACGCACCTTTTTTAAACATAAAATTTCTCCTACTCTTTTATTTATCTCTTTTTTAAACACTATTCTACAGTTCGGATTTTCTTACAGATCATTTATACGGAAGTTCTCATGATTTCCATCTATAAATAAAAATGTTGCCTGTTTCTTTTCAATCCAACTTAACCAGTATTCATTTTGGAGTGATTCACGTTCATCCTATGGCAAACCAAACTCACTGCAAATAATGATGGTATCTTCTGCCAGAAGAGGTAAAAGATCGTATTGTTCTTTCAAATATTTATGATCAAATCTACTAGGCTCTCCATGAATATCACCTGTAATGTAAAGTGCCATAAAATCATTCCTTTTTACGCATCATTTAATTTCCCACACCTTGTCAAATAAATGCAGTACAAGTCTCAGTCTAAGAATTATCTTTAATTATAGCACAATTCGTCCCTCTCTAAACTTGCTGATAATTAGTTTAAATAAGCCCTCTGTTTTGTAAATCAGTTAAAGCTTTTTCCATCGTTATCATCCGATATTCCGATCGCATATAATTTTTTAATTGAAAAGCTTCTCCATTACGTATCAGTTTTTCAGTAGCTGGTGTTTTCAAAGAACTTCAAATACGGCAACGCGTACATTGTTGTCTGACCATCTATATTTTTATTATAAAAAATGTAGATGGAAACACAATAATATGTTTCCATCTACACATTTACGGTACTAAAAACACCTTGAAGGATGCTTTTTTACTAATTACTTCATCAATAAATTTATGACTTTATTGTATCTTCCAGTATTTTCACAAGCAAAACTCCCACTATCTCTTCCATCAATAATCGTAGGCTCATTGAAGGTATAGGCTTTTCCATTATTCATTGTTATTTCGACCTTATGATTATTAAATCCATGAAATGCATCGTTATTTGTAGATGTTTCCCTTATGGATGATATTTTTGATTTTACAATACTGTCTATAATCAATGTCGTTTTACTATAATTATAAATCAATTTCAATAAAGTATCTTTTTTTAACAACACATACACACCAATTTCATCCCCAACTTCATTTGGTGCGCAACATCCCTCCGCTTCTTGTTTTCCCTCAAATTCAATATATGCTTTTTCTACATCTGATAAATTATTTTTAAACGGCCAGCTATGTTTATTCGACGTAATTGTAGAGGGAAATTTCAAGCCTAACTTTTCTAATTTTTTATCCAATACAACCATCTCCTTTTTGTTTATCCAGTATCCTTCGACAAAACGGAAAAAATCCCTGCATTATCTCACAGTAAAGTTTTTAATAAAGAAATATACAACCACTATAATAATAATGCTATAGTCAGTTGTAAAAACCATTTCATTTATATATGGATATCAATAGTCTTATATGTTTTTTAGTATTATATTTCTCTTTCCAATATGATATAGACTCTTGATTGATCAGTATTCCTGTAACGATATTGTCTTATTTTTTAATTGGACATTTAGTCTAATATGTATAATAATAAATTATAGGTTTTGTTATGACTAAATTTAAAACAATGTTAAAAATTTTCATGTGCTTCTAAACGATTGAGGCAAAAAAGTTGGAGCTGTTCTTGGGGGTAGTGATTCATTTATAAGAAAACATGAATTAGATAATAATGAGTATTGTAAACTTTGTTGGTAAAGCAATTGAGATCGGAAGAATATTTTAAATGACAAGCATAAGCCCCTAGCTGTGCTGGAGCTATGCGTTATAGTAAGTTAATAGTTGAATAATAAAATCATTTGCGAAGCCTATGTACTAAATAAAAAGCATTAACTTTATAAAAGGTTAATCAACAAGCTAAAGAAAGCAAGGATAATTAAATATGATTGAATTCTATATTTCGTGTAAATTAAAAGAAGGAGGCGAAAAGCAGCCTTCTTTAATCGCTAATGCAATACGAACATGTCTATTTGACAACCAAATTATAACATCAGGAAGGCAGTTTTATATTTACGTAAATGCCGAAAGATATAATTTCCAAAACTGTAAAAACGCAACTCTTTTGAACTTCTTATGTAAAATTGATAGAACTCCTGAGTTAATAATCGATGAACTAAATGTATTATTAGAACCTGCTTTTAAAAAATTAAGTGAAAAAAATGGGCTGGATAATTTTGAAATAAGTAAAACATAAGATGTATTCAAATAATTATTTGTATGTCTTGTGAAATTCACGATTAATGCATGATCGTAGAAAACTGCCTCTTGTTTTTAAAATAAAGTGTTGCAGATCATAAAATAATG
>JBAYAL010000383.1:0-2674 GCA_041669825.1 Eubacteriales bacterium
TTATATTTCCTATCGCTCTTATTATTGCTGTTATACTGGGAGGAGTAGTTTCCTGGTATACCGGAGTTGCCTTTATTTTAGGCGCTGTCATGAGTGCGAGTGCCGGTTTCATAGGCATGAAAATAGCAACAATATCTAATGTTAGAGTTTCAAATACAGCTAGAAATAGTAACAGCCTTGGGGCAACTCTAAAGGTCGCTTTCCGTGGAGGCTCCGTTATGGGACTTTGCGTAGGTGGATTTGCTCTTCTCGGATTGACAATAGTTTATTTTGTTTTCGGAAAAGTTCTTGGACAAACAAATCCAGAGCAACTTGTTATTATTACTAATCATATTGGTATAAATTTTATACCTTTTACTATGACCGTATCAGGTTATGCACTCGGTTGTTCTGTTATTGCCATGTTTGATCGTGTAGGTGGTGGTATTTATACCAAAGCTGCAGATATGGGTGCTGACCTTGTTGGAAAAACAGAAGCGAATTCCTGAAGACGATCCTAGAAATCCAGCTACCATAGCTGACAATGTTGGAGATAATGTAGGAGATGTTGCAGGACTTGGTGCAGACCTTCTTGAAAGTTTTGTAGGTGCTATTATATCAAGTATCGTTTTGGCTTCTTATATGTACTATACCAATCTAACCTCGTCTAATCCAATCACAGCTGAACTTACCGGAAAACTAATCTTATTTCCAATTATATTTGCCTCAACTGGCCTGATTTCTTCTATTTTAGGAATCGCCTCACTTCTTTCAAAAAAAGTTTCAGATCATCCTCATAAAGAATTAAATATGTCTACATGGGTATCTGCCATTTTAACAATTATTATAAACGGTTTTATAACATGGTTTTTCTTTAAGGATTCAAATCTTTCTTCTATTGGTTTTAATGCAGGAGTTTTATCCCCATGGATTGCAGCTGCATTAGGTATTATTAGTGGAATTATTATTGGTCAGTTGGCTGAATATTTTACCAGCTATGACTATAAACCAACTCAGAACATTTCTGCTGCATCTAGAGAAGGAGCAGCTCTTACTATTACCGAAGGCCTTGGAACGGGAATGAAGTCTGTTTTTTTACCTGTTGTTGTATTAGGAATTGCCATTATCGGTGCCAATGCTATAGCAGGATTATATGGTGTTGCCATGGCAGCTATCGGTATGCTTTCTTTTGTTGCCTCTACGGTTTCTGTCGATACCTATGGTCCAATAGCAGATAATGCTGGAGGAATTAGCGAGATGGCACATTTAGATCCTAATGTACGAAAAATAACGGATGAACTGGATGCTGTTGGAAATACCACAGCTGCAATCGGAAAAGGTTTTGCTATTGGAAGTGCAGCACTTGCAGCCCTTTCTCTTTTTGCCTCATACCTTTACGCACAGGCAGGTCCTGGCCAAACAGTTGGTATCAAACTCGTTCTTAACATGATTGACACCCTAACACTATCGGGAGCCCTTGTTGGAGCTGCCCTTCCATATCTTTTTTCTGGTATTCTTATTGAAGCAGTCGCAAATGCTGCAAGAAAAATGGTTCAAGAAGTGCGTCGTCAATTTAAAAATAACCCAGGAATTCTCACCGGTGAAAGCAAACCTGATTACGCCGAATGCATTAAAATTTCTTCTGCAGGAGCTCTTTCTGAGATGAAACTTCCCGCACTACTAGCTGTGTTAACCCCACTAGTCTGCGGGTTCCTATTCGGAGCAGAATTTGTTGGTGGTCTTTTAATTGGAACAACTCTTTCGGCTATTATGCTTGCTCTGTTTACCGCTAATGCCGGGGGTTCATGGGATAATGGTAAAAAATATATTGAAAACGGACATCATGGCGGAAAAGGATCAGAAGCTCATTCTGCCTCAATTATTGGAGATACAGTTGGAGATCCTCTAAAAGACACAGTAGGACCTTCTCTGGATATTCTTATTAAAATTATGTCAGTTATTTCCCTTATTACGGTATCTATTTTTGTAAAATATAATCTGTTATCACTTTTTAATTAAAGAAAGGAGAAATTTATGAGTATTCGTTATTATTTAACTCTTTTTCCAATGGAAGCTTTGGTTGCTTCCGAGCTTTCCCCAAAAGACTTTGCTGGCTATATGGCTACAGGCCCCAAGAAAGCATCATCGGAAACACTAATCTTCACTGAGGTTCTTGAAGAATTCGGTCATTATTTTGACTGGGAGTATGCTCATAAAAAATGTCAACACCATGCCGATGGACAGCCAAAACACTCGCTGTACCTTTCTGTTTACAAAGTTGTAGAAAATATTCCGCTAGATAAAATTGGCAAACTTTACCTTACAACAAGAGATGGCAGTGTTCTTGCTCTAGAAAAAGAAGTTTACTTTATTCCTGAAAACGAAAAAAGAAACTATTTGCTTTATCAAGAACTTTGCCCGATCAGACCTCTTGTTGTTAGTATACTTACTCCTGACAAATTTGCAGAATATATCATTAGCGGTAAAAACAAAATTACCGCTCCTACACTCTTTTTTACCGATTTAAAGGTTATTGATTTTAATGATATGGACAATACCGGTAATATGGGTCGCTTTTACGACAAAAATATTGATCACTTAAAATCTTGCATTGATATGGTTAAAAACACTCCCAATAAGGTTATGAAAACCTTGGATAGGTCACATGGTAGTGAATTTAGCTACCAGTTAATAA
>JBAYAL010000384.1:0-2663 GCA_041669825.1 Eubacteriales bacterium
GACAAGAATATATCTGTAATAAAGTCAAAAAAGGCGATGAGATACATATCAGCAGGCAAAATGAAAAAGCATTGATTATCCATGAGGGGCATATTATTGGCTGTATGAGCCGTGGGATTTTTGCTCCGCAAAAAATAACATATTCAAGCGGTAAGACATCGTTTTTATTAGATAGATATACTGATTTTACTCAAATGTATGTAAATGAAATTGTAACGGTTATAAACAAAAGCGATAATGAAAATATTGCAGAACCGTATAGGCACTCCGGTTTTTGGTTGGGGGTCGAATTCTGCGGCTATGCAAAACCAATGGAGGAATGATGGGACAATACGACGATTATTACACTGCACAAAAGTTTATTGAAACTATTTTTGAAAAAGAAATGATTGGTCCGCAAATAGGAAGTTCGGATGAAAATGAAGTATTAGAGGGTTATCCTCTTAATTCTTATGTTTCCGGAATTCTTTGGGCTCAAAATTTACATGCAAGGACTCAGAAAGATGCAGATGAAGTTTCGGCGTGTTCTGACGACGAAAAATTACAAATAAATCCACTTGGAGAGGAAAGTTTATCAGAGATTGATGAAACAGTTTCTGATGATACGATTGCAAAAGCAAGTATAAGAAGGCCTTCGACTATGGGCATAAGCTTTTGTTTGCCATCAACAGCAAAAATGCTGTTGGTTGAATTTCAATTTGGTAAATATACTCATTCTGAAAGAGAAATAATTGAAGAAAGTACGGAAGGCAAAGAATCCAAAAGAAGGATAATTCATGAATGGACACGTCGGCAGTATTCTATTGCAATAGAATTTGATGTTTCTTCTGATCAAATATTTTTTTATCCGACAAATAATGAAAAACTTAATGAGCAAAATTTACGTATTGTCCTTACGAAAAGAATGGGTAATATAAATTCGGATCGATTATTTACTATATCGGTTGAGAATAAAGAGACAACTCAACAAAAAGAAATACCCATGAACGAAAAAGCGTTTTTTCAATGTAAATTAATATTATCGGTAAAAAACGGTGAATTTTTCCCATTGATTGCAAAATTTGACCAAATATTAGATATAGAAGATGAAATATTGCAAATGCAATATAGAGATATACATAATTTTGCACAAGGCCACGGATGTGCGACACAATGTTTGGTAAAAAATGAAATATGTAAACAAATTGAATCAAAATTCATTCCTCGGATAGAAATTTCTCAAATGAAGTCTATTAAAAATGATAAGCTAAAAATCTTTGGACTTGATTATTGGAGAAATGTTTCTAAAACAGAAGCAATTGACGAACTTTATATTTTTGTTGGTTTGTATAAAAAATGGTTATCAGAACAAAGAGTCATAGGAACGTCGCTTACAAAATTTCAGCGAGCTATTAATGATTGCATAAAAAAAATCGAGCTATGTATTAATCGAATAGAAAATGGAATTGCCATTTTAAATAATAATGATAATGCATGGGAAGCATTTCTTTTGATGAATGAAGCCATGCTGATGCAACGAATCAGTATGGCAATTAAAAAGAATAAGATTAACTCGAAAAAGGATTTTGTATTATCTTCGGCAAGATGGTATCCATTCCAATTATTTTATTTAATAATGATGATACCTGATTTAACTGATGGTAATAGCCTATACGCAAATGTTGTTGATTTGTTATGGTTTCCTACAGGCGGCGGAAAGACAGAAGCGTATTTAGCTGTAAGTGCTTTTATAATTTTTTATGAAAGAATACTTAAAAAATCAAATAAATTCGGAACTACTATTATTATGCGCTATACATTAAGGCTTTTGACGGTACAGCAATTTGAACGGGCCGCAGCTTTAATTTGTGCTTGCGAATCATTAAGAAAAGAATATAAACTTGGACAGAACGAAATATCAATAGGTTTATGGATAGGGAATGATAATTCGCCAAAGGATGCAGAAATTGCCGAAGATTCATTGGCGACGCTTCGTGATGGCAAAGATTTATATGGCAAACCTAATCCTATACAAATTACAGTATGTCCGATATGCGGGCAAAAATTGTATCCAAACGATTATTCTACAATCGATAATCATATGTATATCAAATGCCCTAACGGTTGTTTGGGAGATCATTTGCCGATTTATATAAATGATAATGACATATATGATTTTACGCCGACTTTGGTAATAAGTACTGTCGATAAATTCGCTCGGATAGTATGGGAAGAAAAAGCCGGACGAATATTCGGTTGTAATATGGAATGCAACAAACCACGTCTGATTATTCAAGACGAGCTTCATTTGATATCAGGGCCATTAGGTACCTTAACAGGATTATATGAAACCGCAGTTGACAGATTGTGCTGGGATGGCAATCATAAGCCAAAAATTATCGCATCTACTGCAACTGTAAAAAATGCAAAAGAACAAATTTTTGCGTTATATAATAGAGATTTTTTTCAATTTCCGCCAAGTGGTTTAGATAATAAATCCACATTTTTTGCAGAAATTGCGACAAAAGATGAGAGGCCGTATAGAACATATTTGGGATTGACAGAACAAGGCGGAAGTATGATTGATTTAATGATTCGTTCTTTTTCCGTATTGTGTTTATCGGTTTATTTTATGGAAAAGAGAGGTGTCAGTAAGAAGGTAATTGATCAGTATTATACTATCA
>JBAYAL010000385.1:0-2662 GCA_041669825.1 Eubacteriales bacterium
CCTGCCAACACCTATAACGTGGTTTCGCTGTCCGACTTTCGCCGCAAACGATCTGCCGGTAATGTTGGTTAAATTCGGGGAATCGGTTTTAAGCAAGGGCGGGAATTTCAGTCCTGTCCTTTCCCTTTTCTTATTTTACCCCACTCACATAAAAATATACATCGGCGCGGGCGGAACATATTTAGTATTATATATATCCGCTATCTCTCGTGGTCTATGTAACATTCTTCAAAAAACCGATTCTTCATAATATCACCATTAACAAAGTGAAGTATATTGAAATCACAATTTTCATACTCAGTAATAAAATGCTTGTCCACCATCTTTTCAATTTCATCCAGTTCTAAATAGGTATCTAAATATTCGCTTTTAACGTGCAGTATTTCAGCCACTACCTTTTGCCATTGGCTTTCTTTTAGGTTCGGATGATTCTTCCCTGTATAAGCCGTATATGTGGCCAGATAATATTCAACTGCTGGAATTATGTCATCAAGAAATATGGCTTCCGGGTTCCTTTCGGCAAAATCCTTAAACGAAACAGAATTTTCTTTAGAAATTCCCTTATTTCTTTCAGAATTTTTCAAAATTCCCTGAGAAGTAATCTGTGGTGTAATCTCTGGTATTGGTTGTTCACTTAGTGCATGTTGCATCATGCTTTTTGTGCATGATGGTGGAGTTTCCAGCGTTTGAAGCTTGTCATAGTTGATTCTGTACCATTTTGTACGGTCAACCTTTAATTTATTATAGTTGCCACTAATTAAATATCCCTGCTTTTCTAATCTAAGAAATATCTTTTGTACTGAGCTTTCATTCCAGAAAGGAAATTGTTTCTGCCATTCCGAATAACTATTATAAGTCCAGTAATGGCCGTCATGAAAATTGCGGCTAGATTCCTCATTGATTTTCAGCCAATAATGAACCTGTTGAATGACAATTGATTCATGAAGTCCCAATAGAACAGCTAGATCAGGGTCGAGTAATAAGGGACTTTTATTGAATAATAATTTAGAGTTTCCCATAAAAAATACACCTGCCTTTCTCAGTGTTGTTTTGCCTTATGTTTAATTTTAATGGGTAGTCAACCGGCAAGGCTTTCCGACTTTCGGTTAAGCTAGCTACTTCTTAACCTAGACTACCCAAGTATTATAACACATTTTGCCATAAAATTCAATCTTACTGAGGGATTGCACCCCGGATATTTGACGGGTTACTGAGGAATTACAATTGCTGATTTAGTATATCTTCAATCTGTTTCAATATATTATAATCCCTGCAACTCTGAACCTTTGAGCCTATTTTATAACCATTGTCGTTTACCCAACAATACTGGGTTATTTGTTCTTCTGATGTAAAAATTCCTTTGCAATCTTTCTTTTTATATTTAGTGCAACGGCGGTTTAATTCTTCGGGGGTATACTTTTTATCGGGTTCATATTCCCAAGCCGACAACAACCAACTTTGCTTGGTTTCCCCTAAAATATACCTCTCCACAAAATAACCACGATACCAAGGGGAGGACAACTTATTTCCTTCGGGGTCTGTGTAAATTCTACGATTGCCGTCAAATATCCAAACCTTATCTCCAACTTGCATAATTTCCATTCTCCTTTCTGCTGAGGGATTACCCCAACGCCTTAATCCTGTTTCTTGCGATTCCGCATTTTCTCTCTCAATTTCTCCGGCCTTACTGAGAGATATACTGAGGTTGTGGCCAAACTCGCATGTCCGGCCAGCTCTTGTATTTCCTTTATAGTTAGCCCTTCTTCTAGGCACTCTGTAAAGCAAGTGTGGCGAAAGGTATGGGGCCACGCTAGTTTTTTTTCGTCCCCATCCTGAATATAAATTTCGGCCTTCTGAGCGATTATTTTACATTTGCTCCTGAGCTGTCTTTGATCGAGCATCCCTCCCTTAAAGGTACAAAAGAAATAGTCAGATTCAATGGGCTTTTTAACCAACCATTTTTCTAACCACTGAATAACTTCTTCGTCCATTGGGACTGTGCGGTCTTTATTTCCCTTAGCTTTTTGCAAATAAAGGTATCCCTCTTTGAGATCAACATTGCTCATTTTTAACTTGCAGGTTTCGCTAATTCTGAGGCCGCAGCGGTACATCAATTCATATATACACCTATCGCGTAATCCTGTAATACATTTCGTATTAAAAGTAGCCAGGAATTTTTCTGCTTCTCCTGAGCGAAGGGCCTTGGGTAATTTCTTAGGGGTTCTGTGTTTGACTTCTGGCTCTGGAATAACTTCCTCCTGAGCAACCCGCTCCCCATCAAACCTAGTCATTACTATTAACTTGGTTCTCTCCTGAGTGGCTACCTGCTCTGCCATTGCCATTATGATTGCCTCCCTTCCGCTTTGCTGAGTATGTGAGGTATTGCATTTAACTCATTAAGAAATCTTTGCTCATATCTCCAAGAATCTTCTGATTTATTGCAAATACTATCATGCCAGTTTACTCCCGCTTTATATAACTTCTTCAATGCTTCTAGCATCTCCGGCGCGGCCTGATAAACTGGCGACACAATAAACTCCATGTATTCATAACAGTTTTCCTTATTGCAAGTAATATCATCGCCTAAGTGGTAGGCGCACATTTTACATATTTCATCCATTATTCCTCGCTCCCTTCCAAAACTTCTATCCTATCCTCTAAG
>JBAYAL010000386.1:0-2658 GCA_041669825.1 Eubacteriales bacterium
TATTTTTCACTCAAAGATATCTGTTATTCTCTAATTTATACATAATCAATTTTATAGGGTATCTATCTATATGCTGTATAAAACATTTTATGAAATGTTTTATCATATGCTAACTTCTGCAGTTAATTACAAGCCAACAAGTCAGTACATTGATTCTTTAAACTATAGTAAAATATCCCCTTTTCCTTAATCCTTGCTACTTCTCCCTTAAATACCAAATGTTCCAGATGAGCCATAGCTTCACCTGCTGCAAAATATTTCTGAGCTGGTGGAAAATCTTCCCAATCATCAAATTTTATATCCCATTTCATTTCTGCCGCGATATCAATAACTGACTTTCTCCCCTTCATTACAATTTCTTTTATTTCTTCCAAACGCTTATGGTGATGTTCAATAATTTCGTTAATTCGTCTTCTGTGATCCCTTATAATATTTCTATGCCCCGCAAATAAATAATCCACATCAAGGTCATACACTTTTTTAAGACTATTAAGATATTCTGATATAATATCCTGTTCAAAATTCCAGATAGTAATATTGGGCGAAATCTGGTCCAAAACATGATCTCCTCCAAAGAACAATCTATGTTTTTCTTCATACAAACCAATATGTCCAGGCGTATGGCCTGGAATATCCACTACTTTGAACTTGTATTCACCAACTATAATCTCCTCCCCTTCTATTAAGGGCTGATACTTAATCGGATCTGTTCCTGCTATATTAAATGCAGGATCTTTTGTAAATTTTGAAAGTCGCTCTGACTTAAAATACTTATTCAAATTAGAAAGTTCTAAAAATTCCCAGTATCCCTCTTTATAACCATTTATAAAAACTTTATTCATTAGCTTTCCATCTGTTTTCCCTGTTAAAATGTTCATGTTATTTTTGTTTAACTCTACCGCAAGGCCGGAGTGGTCCACATGCATATGGGTTATTAACAAATCTACACTTGACAAAGCTACTCCAATTTCTTCTATCCCTTGTAAAAAAGCTTTTTTGCATTCTTTTGTATTAAAGCCTGCATCAATAATCAAAGTTCTATTTTCTGAGCTTATTATATAACTGTTCAGCACCCTTAGTGGGCTATTGGGCAATGGAATTTCATTTAAATATATATTTGGCAATATTTGCTTCAGCATTAATTTTGAACTCCTTTGTTTCTTAGTAATAAGTTTTCTTATCAAGGTAAAAAAGGCATACCCATGCTCACAAGCCTATAGGACAATTCTTCCAAAACTTAAACACGTAAAAAAATTCAAACCGAGCAATAAACATTTTACTTTGCAGCATTTCTATATCTTTTTTAATTACGCCCCTTCAGTGAAAAAAAGCAAAATCGTCAATAATACAATACTCCCAATTGCCCAGAAATCATTTTTAGATAACTTTAATTTATAGCAATACAGTTCTTCAGAATTTGTAGTCTCCACAAATTCCTGAATTCGTTCCAACTTATTAAAAGAATTTACTATTAAAGAAACTAAAATATTTGAAATTTCCTTAATGTTGATTTTGTATATCCAACGACTTTTTTGCACAACAGAAGACATCTTCTGTCCAAAATTTTCCTTTAGCTCATGAGTTGCTCCTTCAAGTTCAATAACAATACACATAACAACTTTTAAATAATCTGAAACAGGAATTCTTAATAACTTGAGCGGAAACAATATTTTATCAAATAAACCTATAAACGATTTCATTTCTGTAGTGTGAAAGTAAAGACTACCAATATACCAGACAAGAAATAGTTGAATTATCTTGAATATCATCCTATTAAGCCCATCTAAAGCAATTACCTTTTGGGGAGAAAAATAGCCTATAAGTAGATTAATGGATAATCCAAAAGCGTAAGGTAAAACTATTACAATAATGTAGGCAAGGACACTTTTTAATAAGACCTTTTTGTCAAGACCTGCAAAAAAAGTAATAGCCAACATATATCCTCCAATAACAGCAAAACTTAGCTTTCCTTGACACAAAAATGGAGTAACACTCAAAAAAGTTGCCAGAATAAATTTAATACCTGTATCCATTCCTTGCAATGCTTTATTTTTTTCTTTTATTTCTTCCTTATCATTCAAATATTCGGGCATATAAAATACCTGCTATCATTTATATTTAAGCTATAACAACCTTTTTTTTTGAATCTCCTTAATTGCTATTTCACTGATACTCCCTGTAATAAATCCTGTAATAACAGCAGCAATCAGAAGTACTGGGAGATAATACATGACCAGCATTTCCCTGAGCACTACTGATGCCACTAATATCTGCCCAGTATTATGAAAAATAGCCCCAACAATACTAATTCCTTTTATACTAAAAAACCTAGACAATTTTTTATAAAATATCCACATAATAATCGCACTTAAAAGACCTCCACCTAAACTGAAAGCCAACATAAGTACACCCCTGGTCAGTATAGAAACCACGAAACAGCGTACAACCACTATAAAAAGAACATCTTTTAAGCCGAGGAATACTATAGCTATCAAAGTAATAATATTCCCTAACCCCAATTTCACACCTGGTACAGGGATAGGCACAGGAATAAATGATTCTAAAAAAGAAATTATTATAGCATTTGTCACTAGGATAATAATAACCGCATACCGTTTATTTTTATTCATAAAACACCTTTTACTTTAAAAAGTCTGA
>JBAYAL010000387.1:0-2658 GCA_041669825.1 Eubacteriales bacterium
TCCAAAAACAAAATATAGACTTAAGAGATACCAAACAAGCACTTATGAAGATGAACCTAAAGTATATGATATGATTTTGGAATATGATAATGTTGAAGAGTATCCAGGATGTCCTGATATATGCTGTCATAGATTAAATTTAATTGAAGCGTCAGCAATTGCTCAAGGAATGCATGTAGATAACATTTCATTGACTTATGAGTTACAAGATGTCACATTGAATTATAAGACATATACAACTGATAATACTCCAGTATATGTTGATGCAACAAATGGGGGGTATAACACTCCAATTAGACAAACATTATATACAGATGATGCTCCATTTGGATCTGGCACATCAAGTAGATATGGGTATTTTAAAAACTCTTACGCTTATATATGGGATGAAAATAGTTTTGAAGCAATAGAATCTTTAATGCAAAATCTTGAAATTGCACAAGACCATACAATTTCATTTAATATTCCAAAGTTATATTGTTATGGGACTTCTAATTCATCAACTTGGGATAAATTATTATTCCAAATGAATACCATCATAAAGGTGTATAAATATCAAACTGTAAATAAAGTTATTCAACAAAATACACGAACGCTTATAACAACGTCCTATGATGGACCCTCATCAATTACTACTGCTAATAATGAATGGTATTATAGTGATGGAGTAACAGCCGCATTGAGAACTATTGACACTACAGTAGTTGAATCTGGCAATGTTGTGACATATCCTAATATCACAACTGAATTTTCTGATGGATACACAACTGCTCCTATTGTCGCACAAGTAAATAGTTCAAGCAATGGAATATGCTCGTTTAATGTATCACACCTTGATCAATCGGACATTGAGAATGGTTATGGGTATCATTATGTTTTGGAAATCGCTGCTCATCCTGTTAACGCAACTGGAATGTTGACATTTTATAAAACTTCTTTTTTTGCTTTATCATCTATTAGCACATATATCTATACAGGATTTTTTTATGAGACTGCTCAAGAAGTGCAGGAAGCAAGTGCTGTCGTGGCATTAACTACTTTTGAAATATATGATATGTCTAAAAATACTGAATTTGGACCATTAATAACCAAGGGTAAACGATATTATTGCTATGATTTATTAAAAAAAGCACTTTTAACAATTGATACGCAGATATTGAATAATTTAGAAAAGGGAATAGATGACATTAATTATCAAATTATTATAGATGACACTTGGTTAAATCGTCTAAAAACAGCAAAAATGTTTGAGACAATTTTAGAAGAAAAAAATTTATGGGAAATATTAATTCAAATTGGTTATTATTTACATGCAATACCATATTTAAGTTTTGCAAATGATGGAACTGATAGATTTATTTTGTCTTTTAAACAATTAGGCGGAACATTTGAAAAAAATAATAAGAGCACAAAAATAACTGTGTTTAATAGTCAAAATCTAAATAATTATTTTTCACAATATGACACATATGTAACAAACCTGTTTTCACCACAAAATAAAGTTGAAGAATGGTTAGTTTGTAAAACTGATGATGAATCTGCCCTTGTTTCAAATAATACCGCTATATTAAAAACGACAAAAGGAATAAGTGAAATAATTGAGTTCGATATTACTTATGATGGTTCTGCAGGCGGAGTAACTGGAACAAAAAGTGCGTTGGAACATATTTTTGAATTAAGTATTTATAAAATTTTAACCGCTGACTACAATATTACTCCAAGCAAAGGCAGTAGTATATATTATACTCTTGGGGAAAATGTCATATCTGGTGTAAATTATGTTCCGCCATCAGAAAATAGTGATATGCCGATGTCATTAAAGAGAATTGTTGGTATTTTATTTAGCGGGGTTGTCGTTTCAAATTTAAAATTTAATAATTTGAAATTTCATATTAAATATAGGACGCAAGATAGCTTAAGAATTTCACAAATTAGACCCAATTTAAGGCAATTTTTAAAAAATTCATCTTATGAATATTATCCACACCATGAGCAATTTTATGGGCAAGAAGACAAAATTGTAGATAGTGAACGATTGTCACTTAATTTATTTGGAAAATTAATAAAAGTTGGAAATAATATTTATCAACTTCAAGAATACGTAAAATATGGCGAAGAAAAAGAAAGTGGAGATCTTGTCAAAATTGGAAATGAACCATATTATGTAACAGAGGTAGAAAATGAATTTTATATGGATGCAATTTTTCAAAAAGTCACTTATTCTAAAGACTTTAATCAATTATCACAAATTGTAACAATACCAAGTGAACCACGATTTTATGAGGTTAGCGAAAGGTCTAAGATTCGTCGAGAAATCAGATTATTTGATTTTTTAGTTTTGTCTACAATATCTAACACTTGTAATACTACCCCGAGATTTTTAGGATCTAATTGGAAAAACTTTGTTTCATGCTTAATTTTTAATTTATCAACTGCAATATTACCAAATTATGCTTGGTCCAGTTTTATAGGAGATTCACAGCGCATTCACAAAGGTTATTATAATCAGTATATAGCATTAACTGAACTTTTTCCCTCATCAGAGCTTGATAGAACAGATGAGAATAATATTTATCCTAAAAATTCGAATAGTCATTCAGATTGCATTGTTCCACTTTTGCATTTCCCAATTAAAGATGGTATCAATTTTGAATGGGA
>JBAYAL010000388.1:0-2654 GCA_041669825.1 Eubacteriales bacterium
TATTGAAATAGCTATTCGAATCTAATAAGTGGATTATCCTTTTTAAAGTTAATAAATCAATAAAATCTAGTAGAAATACTGTTTTAGGATACTTTTTAAAAGTGGAAGATTTAATAATAAATTAACAAAATGTACTGCTTAAATTCTTATAGTAGCAGATTTTATTACAAAATAAATAAAATGTGAAAACGCCAAAAATTGTTCAAACAACATCTTAAGGCGTTTTTTTATTCTTATTTTGAAAATAGCGTACGCAAAAAGGGTGCGGAAAACGATAGAAATGGAGAAAGGGTAGATTTTGGATTTTATACTAGCTTGCGTATAATCAACTAACTCTGAAAAAAACCACTTTTAGGTTATTAGATACAACTCTAAAATCCCATCACCCCCCTGATTTTTAGGGGGGCACTTTTGCCCATAATCATTATTTTTGCGTATCAGTATCATTATTCTGCCTAGGCACACGTTGAGTTGGTTGCGTTAACAAAATACACATATAACGTAGTTAGGTACCATAAGAATGATAATAATCCATTTTTTATTTTAGCGTTTATATCTTTTATCCGGTACCGCTAACTTTGTTCTAAGGCTAAGTCTCTAACTATAAAAAACCTCCTTTTTGACATTCTTTGTTTTCTATGGAATAGCTATCTCAGGAGGTTTTTCCACTACATTATTTGTTCCACCGCTTACATGAATAACGCTATATATTTAATTTTCTCTTGATAAAATCTCATGTTACTAAGATCAAAGCTTTTAGTTGGGAGTTCAACCAATGTCAAAATCCCGGAAAAAAAACTACCGGTATCAATCCATACCACATGTTTGTTTACGATTGGGTAGGAACAATTCTCAATTAAATCACCAATAACAATTAACTGGTCTCTGCTTGGAGAATAATCTGCTTTTTTCAATAAACGGTTAAAAAGGTCAAAATATCCATGGATATCAGAAACTGCGTAAAGAATAGTTAATCACCTCATTTAACAATTTTAATTATTTACCGGACTAGTTAGGGTTAAGAATAAAATCTACAACAATGCCTCCACAGCACTACTTAATTTTTCTGGCGAAGAATGAGTTTGAATTTGTGTTGTGCATAAATTCTTATGTCCAAGCAGTTTCTTGACAGAAACTATAACATAGAGCAGGAGACCATCTTCTTTCTCCAGATAATTATAGAAAGAACCAAGTGTATCCAATTTTCTTTTCATAGTTGCAGATGAGTAGTTTTGCTTTTTCATCCAGATTATGAATCTGCGGATTATTTTATGGTCAATTGAGGATAGAGTAGAAGGGATACCGCTTTCTTTCAGGTATTTTTTGAATGCTCTTGCATCATAATTATACCCACGAATGGTTTCTACAGAATGACCTTTTGCATTAATATAGTCAAGAAACTCAGGAAAATAATCAAAAAAATTCATAAATATAAACCTCCTTTCAAAGAAGAAACTTGTGCAAAAATTGCACAAGTTCAGACCGAAGGGAATAGAATTGTAAATCGAAAAATAGAATATTGCAATTTGGATGCCATTATTTCTAATGGATATCGGATTAGCAGTAATCAGGCCATCTTGTTTTGCATATGGGCGACAGAGCGCTTGAAAGAATATATTATAAAAGGTTCTACTATGGATGATGAACGACTGAAATTATATATTCCAGAGCAAACAGCGAAAAGAAAAATAAAAGCATGGGGTAGGGGGAAAAATAGATTTTAATTTACATATAGCTACTGAGAAATTTATGCAGAGGCTAAATTGCTGCCTAAAGTAGATAATTGGATTTACTGCAAAATTAAAAGAGCCCACTTAGATAGAGAAATCTACTTAAGTGGGCATTTTGTTGGCCTACAGTATTGCGCTTAATATAAGCTCGTAGGATCTGTTATTTATTAATGTGCTTTGAATTTATAATTTTACTACAAAATATCTTGCCAATTATTTGGGAAGCCGTAATGCCTAAAATCAACTAAAGGGTACTGTTCTTGTATTTGATTTAGATGATCGCTAACAAGTTTAAAATCTTTAGGAAGCGTAATTGATTTAAGTACCAATATATATGAAAATAGTTTATCGAAAATAATATTCCTGTTTTCAATTCTTAATAAACTTTTAGTGGGGGAAATACTTTTTTAAATCCTCATAGTGTATCTTGATGGCTTTGTTCAACATTATTGTATCTGAAATTGAGAATAAGTATCGGATTGAATTGCCACTTGGTCAGCTTGCATATGGATTTTAATGCCAATTATGGACTGCAAAATTTGAATAAATAAATAAAAACAAGAAAACATAAAAAATATTCAAAATTAAGCAGGATATTCTAAAAATTAATAGATTGTATACACATAGAGTTGTCGACAACATACGGTATAATGTAGATTGTATGTGAAAAGGAGGACTATAATGAGTTCAATAATAAAAAATACACTTTATCATCTTCAGGTTTATGAAATAACTAAAGAAAAAATTCTTTCAGGAGAACTAAAAAGTGGTGAAAGAATATATGAAAATAAAATTTCTCAAGAACTTGGAGTAAGTCGTAGCCCAGTAAGAGAGGCTTTAAGGATGTTGGAACAGGACGAGTTTTTGGTATTGACTCCTTCTGGTTTAATAGTTAATCCTATGGAATTTGAAGATATGGAAGAA
>JBAYAL010000389.1:0-2647 GCA_041669825.1 Eubacteriales bacterium
CAAAATACTATTTTTATGTTCCATCTCTAATTGACAAGCTTCAAGCTTCTTCTTTTTATCTTCCACCTTAACTTTTGCTTCCAGTTTGAGATTGTTTTCTTTCCCCCTAAAAATCTCCTCCTGCTTTTTCCCAGCTTCACTCTCCTTTTCTATTACCTTTCTACCCAAATCTTCTTCCATTTTGCTATCCAAATTGAGAGCTTCCTTTATTTCCTGCACCACGGCATTGATATTATGACAACCATCTTCAATCAAAGCATTCAACTGAGGATTAGCTACTACATCAAGATTATGAATATTTTCTTGCTGCTTTCCCTCAATTTCCTTAACGCTATCTTCTAACTCTTTAGCCATCAGCCCTAATTTTTCTTGAACCCAATAATAACTCTGAGTACCAAAAATTTTTTGAAGTATTTTTTCCCTATCCTTACTGTCTGCTGTCAGCAGTTCCCTAAATTCTCCCTGAGGAATCATAATTATCTGTTTAAACTGTTCATAGGTAATTCCCATTATTTCCGCAATTTTGTCTCTTACTTCAGTTACACCTGCCACAACTTTCTGGCTACCGTTATCAAATATAGTTAACTCTGCCTCTGCTGGTCTATCTATATATCCCTCTCCCTTGCTTCTTTTCCTAAGCTGTTTTGGCGATCGCTTAATTAAATAAAGTTTATCTTTAAGTTCAAATTCCAGTTCCACAGAAGTAGGTAGACTATCCTCAGCAAAATGGCTGCGCAGACTTTCACCATCCCTATCATTTCCACTTGCCTTACCATATATCGCATAGCTTATGCCATCAAAAATAGTTGTTTTACCAGCTCCTGTAGGACCTGTAATAAGAAAAAGGTTCCTTCCTTGTAATTCGCTAAAATCTATTACTTGCTCCCTCGAATACGGTCCAAAGGCTTTCATTGTCAGTTTCAATGGTCTCATGCTACATCCTCCTTTCTTCCCCTTCTGCTTCTTCTATTACTTTGACAACAATCTTTTCCTTTTTCTCATCAAATTCCATTCCGGTAATATCACAATAAAAATTCTTAAACAGTTCCAACTTGCTCTGATGCTTATACCCTTCCCCTGCTGAAGTATTAATCTCTTCACTCTTAGGTTCCCTAGCCTCTATCTCCAATGACAATACATTGGGATACACACTCCGAAGTTTAACCATCGGTTCCATCAGTCCCCCTTCATCTGTCAAGACTACATGAAGATAGTCCTCAACATTTGTATCCTTATAAACTGCAGGATCAAGCAAAGCTTTCAATTCACCTTTAATCCTACGCATATCCCTTCGTACAGATAAAGGTATTAATCGTATTTCAACACTACCGTCAGCCTCAAGGTTTATACAGGTAACAGATTTTTTCTGATTGACTTCAGAAAATGAGTACTTTAATAGTGAACCAGCGTAACGCACTTTTTCATAGCCTGCTTTTTGGGGACTATGCAAATGTCCCAATGCTGTATAAGCAAAATCCTTAAACTTGTTAACATCTACATAATCCGCTCCACCTATGGATGAATATGAAAGGGGCTTTTCAGATTCACTAATTTCCAGTTCTCCAATTCCCCGTACAAATCCATGTGTAACCATGATGTTTCTCTCTTCAGGATTCCAGTCAGCCTTTATGATTTCCACAATAGCCCCCATAGCCTCATCATGATTACTTATATCATCTCTAGCCAAAACATTTCTGACCACTGCTGGAACAGCATAAGGAACAAGGTAAAAATTAACCAAACCATACCCATCTTCGAGGACAACCTTGCGTGCCTCTTTTCGAAACCGCCCTTCTATATAAAGCCCTCTAGCCTGAAGAATCTTGCTTCCAAAACCCAACCTTTCAGGATTATCATGATTTCCAGCCACTATAAGAACTGGAATCTTCAAATCCAATAATATCTCACTTAATATTCTATCCAACAATTCTACTGCCTCAACAGGTGGTATTGCCCTGTCATAAATATCTCCCGCTATAATCAGTACATCAGGCTTCTCAACTTTCAATAAACTAACCAAACTGTTCAAAGCAACTTCCTGATCTTCAGTCATATGAACTTGGTTAACTATTTTACCTATATGCCAATCCCCAGTATGGATAATCTTCATTTCCACTCCTCCTTGGTAATAATATTAAATTTATTGTATATAAACATTCTACAATAAATTTAGCAGCTAATTAGTAAAATAACTGTTATTCTTTAAATAAATCAATATATATCTTTACCTTTTATACCGATTATATTTCACTCAATTTAGTCTGTTCTATTATTAGCATGATACATATTCCAATTTGTATTATATTAAAGCATTTAACATAATACAAATTATGCATGTAAAAACACATGCCCAAATTATGAGTTTAGTATTAAATTTATAGTTTTTTTGCCTAATAAGCCATTTTTTTTTAATATTGGATTATAATATAACTACAACGAAAAATTCCGCACAATTATGAAGGAGTAATATAAATGAAAAGACATATCAACAAAGTATTAGTCGCCAACAGAGGAGAAATAGCCATTAGAATCTTCAGAGCTTGTAAAGAGTTGGGGATCAGATCTGTAGCTATATACTCTGAAGCAGACAAATATGCCTTGTTTAGAACCAGAGCTGATGAATCCTATTTAATAGGTGAAAACAAAA
>JBAYAL010000390.1:0-2645 GCA_041669825.1 Eubacteriales bacterium
GTAAGAGAAAAGTCTATTTTTACAAAAGAGGAATTAGATTATCTTTTACAGCAGTTAGATGAAAAAGGATTAATACAAGCAAAATGTCTATTAAGATTAATCATGAGTTCTGGAGCTAGAGTCAGTGAACTATTAAGAATAAATATGGATATGATTGATTTAGAAAATGTTGCATTTGAAGGATTATTCTTAGAGACTACAAAAGAAATCAAAGTAAAAGGTATGGGTACTGGAGGTAAGAAAATTTATCGTTATCTAATTAAGGATTTATTTGAGCCTTATTATTTAGAGTGGGTTCCTATACGAGAAAAGATAATGAAGGAAAATGGGCAGGAACATAATTCTTTATTCATTAAGAAAGATGGAAGTCCTGCTACAGTATGTGTATTAAGAACGATGATGAACGGTTGGGGAGAAATCTTGGGAAAGCCCTGGTATCCCCATTCTGGCCGCCATTTCTGGACGACTTATCTTTTATCTATTGGTTGTGAGCAAGAATTTGTACAAGAACTTCAACAGTGGTCTACATCGGCGATGGTAGCCATCTACAATGATGCTACAGCAAAGGATAGAGAGTGGAAAGGGTTATCAAAATTAAAGTTACATTTAGATAAAGATAAAGTGATAACTGATATAGAAGAATTAACAAAATAATCCTACACATGAAAAAATAGAAGACTGGGATATGGGATCTTCATCTTCTATTTAAAATCCCACTAAGGAGACCTAATATAAACAATACTCCTTTTTACTCGACCTGTCAACTATTAAATAATATCATTACAAAATAAAAGGAGATGTTTTAAAATGGAGAGTGAAGTCAAATGTCCAGACGAACGAATGAATAAATTACAATTTGACCAAATCAAGGAAAATCAAAAGGATATCTATTCAAAACAAAGTGAGCACGACACGAGGTTAACAGTTTTAGAAAAAAACAGTATATTAATGACATCAGAATTCGCTAACTTGAAACAAAATCAAGATAAACAATCAATATTGATGCTGGAATTAGATAAGGGAAGTCGTGAAAAATCAGATAAAATGTTTGATAAAGTTTTAGCTGCACAAACAAAAAATGAAGAGAACACAGAAAAGAAATTTGAGAAACAGGCAGTCGCAAATAAAAATCAATATGATTCTCAAAATGTATTATTACTTAAAATTGTTGAAGGTCAGAATGTTACAAAATCTGGCAAAATTGAAATTAGTAAATCGCGCATGGCATTACTTATTGTAATTGCGGGAGTAATTGAAGTATTAATCCAGAAGTTTTTATAAATAAATAGGAAATATGAGGAGGAATCATTAATGTATATAGGAATTCGTGGAGGCCATCAGCCTTCTTGCCAAGGAGCAAACAGTATAGTAAATGAAGTAATCGAGGATAGAAAGATATATGCTAGTGTAATTAAATTTTTAAAATTGGATGGTAACTCAGTATTAGATTGTACTCCATCAAATACAAATAGTTCAGCTACAGATTTAACAAGTGGAGTAAATAAAGCAAATAATGCTAAAGTAGATGTCTTTGTTTCTATCCACTTAAATGCAGGTGGGGGAAAAGGAACAGAGGTATTATACTTTGGTAATAGTGCTTCAAGTAAAGCATATGCTACAAGAGTTTGTGCAAAAATAGTCGGATTAGGATTTGTTAATAGAAATGCAAAAGCCGATGTGCGAGGATTATATGAAATGAAACACACAAATATGTCCGCAATAATTGTCGAATGCTATTTTTTAGATAGTGCTACAGATGTTGCTTTAATGAATAAAGTTGGAATAGATGCTATAGGCAAAGCTATCGCTGAAGGAGTGGTTGGTCATAGTATAGGTGGAAATACAATAAGTGCAACTCCAATTTCAACTAAACCTACTCCAATAATTGTAACTCCTATTACACCTTATGTTACTCCAGCTCAGTCCCCTATTAAAAAAGGTAAAGCATTTGTAGGTAATAGATGTTTAGAATTACAACAGAAATTGAATAAAGTTATGGGAGCTAATATTGCAGCAGATTCTTATTTTGGAAATGATTCATACAATCTCTTAATCTCATTTCAAAAGAAATATTCATTGGATGCAGATGGATTAGCTGGACAAAATGTATTTGCTACACTAGACAAAGTAATTACTAGCATGAATACTACAATACAATTTACAGGAAATGCAAGCGTACTTGCTTTGCAAAAGAAATTAAATATATTAGGTTTCAAAGGTTCAAACGGATTAAAATTATCTGAGGATGGATTTAGTGGAAATAATACAACTTTTGCTACAAAAACATGTCAACGATGGATGGAAGTTAGTCAAGATGGTATTGCAGGCAATAACACATTATCAGGAATTGATTCTATATTAGCTAAACCATTCCTTAAATTAGGTTCAAAAGGAATCCCCGTTTTATATTTACAGAATAGAGTAGGAACAAAAAGCGATGGGACATTTGGTAAAAATTCAGAAGTTAGTGTTATTACTTTTCAAAAGAAAAATGGATTAGTTGGAGACGGTTTAGTAGGACAAGGAACATGGGGTGCTCTATTAAAATAATAATCAAAAGAGATTGTGCGGAACAAGTGCCCTCTTATATTAAATAAATCTTAGGAGGAATATATTAATGAATGAAATATTACAAGACGCTCTAA
>JBAYAL010000391.1:0-2637 GCA_041669825.1 Eubacteriales bacterium
CCCGTCAAACTAATGGCTGGTTTTTTAGCAAAAATAATGAAACTAGAATTGAAAACATAGTTATTCCTTGGGGAGCTATAAAAAAAGTTGGAAGTGAAGTAGTGATAGTAGATATTAATTACAACGATATTGGAACAAAGTATTGTTCTGTTTGACAGTAAGGATAGTGTATAATAAAATAGTTAGCAAACATAACCACGTAAAAACTTTAAGGTGCGTGGTTATGCCTTATAATAGCAGGAGGGGTAATTTTGGAGAAAATACGAGTATTTATTACAGGCGCATGTGGTAAAATGGGTGCAGAAACAGTAAAAACTGTTTTAAAACAGGATGATATGGAATTAGTTGGAGTTTCCGACGTGAAAAATCTAAATGAAGATATCGGAAATGTTCTCGGACGTTCTCCAATAGGTATTAAAGTAGTAAACAGTATTAGTGAAAAAATTGTTGAGAAACTACGAGTAGAAATACTTGTTGATTTTACAAATCCTCAGTCAGTTTTTGCCAATGCCAAGTTAGCTATTAAATGTGGAGTGGTTCCGGTTATTGGTGCAACAGGATTGGATGAACACGAAATTGCAGAATTGGAAGAAATGGCAAACGAACATAATGTTGGGGTTTTCATTGCCCCGAATTTTGCTATAGGGGCGATTTTAATGATGAAATTTGCTCGGGAATCAGCAAAATACTTTAAAAATGTGGATATTATTGAATATCATCATAATCAGAAACTTGACGCCCCTTCGGGGACAGCATTAAAAACCGCAGAGATAATATCTGAAGTAAGGAGTCCGATGATTCAGGGTCATCCCAATGAATATGAAAAGATTCCTGGAGCTAGAGGTGGAGACGTTAATGGAATCCACATTCATTCAGTAAGACTCCCAGGAATGCTTGCTCATCAGGAAGTATTATTTGGTGGCTCAGGACAGACACTTACAATAAGACATGATGCATATTCCAGAGAAACTTTTATGCCTGGGGTAATGTTGGCTATAAGGAAATCATATAAATTAAAGGGACTCGTAGTTGGATTAGATAAATTTCTTGATTAGGATATAATGCCTTAGCACCGCAATCAAGGTTTCCTCATATAATGGATAGTAGTTTAAGGGACATTATCCCACGAGGAGGCATAAGTATGGGTGCGGTGCTTGATGGAATATGCCTTGCAGTTATTGGAGGGGATGATAGAGAAATATATCTCATTCCTGAATTGCAAAGGCAAGGAGCCTACATAATAGGGCTCGGATTGGAAGAATCACCTCTTGGCAAAAATATTGAACACGCAAAATCTTTTATAGAAATAGTCGAGAAAGCTGATGCTTTGATCTTTCCAATGTTTGGTACTGATGAAAGAGGACTAGTTAAGGCAAAATATTCAGATACTCCAATTATCCTGAACAAAGAGATTCTAGAAACAATTCCAATAGGTGTACCTTTGTTTATTGGTTGGGCTCGTTCAGCTTTGAAGGCTGCGTCAGAAAATATGAAAATAGAACTAGTCGAAGTAGCTATTAGGGATGACGTAGCAATCCTTAATTCTATACCTTCAGCTGAGGGTGCAGTGCAGATGGCAATGGAGGCAACCAATATCACTATCCACAGTAGTGAAAGTTTTGTTTTGGGCCTTGGCAGGTGTGGCATTACCCTGATTCACTTATTAAAAGGCATGGGTGCTAATGTAACATGTGTTGCCAGAAAATCTATTGATCTTTCTAGAGCAATCGAAATGGGTATTAAAACAGTTGAGTTTAAAAACCTTATCCAGGAAATTGGTAAAGCGGAAATTATATTCAATACTGTTCCAGATTTAGTGCTTGATAGATCTATGTTAGAAAAAATGTCTAGAGATGTAGTCGTGATTGATCTCGCTTCAATCCCAGGGGGAACAGATTTTGAATATGCGCAGATGTTGGGTATTAAAGCACAACTTGCACCAGGACTTCCAGGAATTGTAGCTCCAAAAACTGCTGGTAAAATACTAGCGCAAATCTATCCTCAGTTAATTTTAAAACATCTTTCTCTGTGTCGTAATAAACGGAGCCGGGAAGGGGGTTTTGATAATGAAATTTGAGGGAATACGAATAGGATTTGGTTTGACCGGATCACATTGTACATTAGCAAAGACCGTTAAAGCGATGCGAGAACTTGTAGATTTAGGTGCAGAAATAATTCCAATAGTTTCTTATGCGGTAAATGATATGAATACCAGATTTGGGCAGGCAGAAGAGTGGAACAAGGTAATAAAAGAAATCACAGGGAAAGAACCAATTATTACTATTCCTCAAGCCGAACCGATAGGCCCTGGAAAACTATTAGACTGTATGGTTGTAGCCCCTTGTACTGGAAATACACTTGCTAAAATGGCTAATGGAATCTGTGATACGCCAGTACTTATGGCAACTAAGGCTCATTTGCGAAATTTAAGGCCTCTTGTTATTGGAGTGTCTACAAATGATGGTTTGGGAATTAGTGCTAGGAATATTGGCACATTGTTAATGGCTAAGAATATTTATTTTGTACCTTTTGGTCAAGATAGTCCTGTACAAAAAGAAAACTCTCTTGTAGCTCATATGGAAAAGATTCCACAAACTGTAAAGGAAGCTATGGAAGGAAAACAAATTCAACCAGTAC
>JBAYAL010000392.1:0-2636 GCA_041669825.1 Eubacteriales bacterium
CATTAGTTGAGCTTAGAGCATTTTTTGAAAAATCTTGCGGAATTAAGAACATAGCATAATAATCTTTACCTTTAAGTCCCTCTTCAGCTTGTTTTTTAGTAACAAACCTCCAACCTACAGCTTTTTTATCTTTAAGATTATTTACTAAATCTTGCCCATAATTAACTTTTTCTCCATCCTTTATACTTCCTATATCTTGGTTCACCACAGCCACAGGCATATCACTAATCCTGGCATACGGATCCCAAAAAGCATCAAGGTATAGTAAACTATACAAAAGTGGAACTATAATTATTGCTATTACTGAAACTCGGATAAATCTATTTTTAAACATGCTTGAAATATCTCTCCAAGCTATTTTAAAAAAATTCATATTATCACCTCATCCTTTACATATAGAATTATTATTTGTATACTGACTGGTCAGTCACATATATATTCTACATTTTTTAATTATAAAGTCAATGTTTTTTTACAATCGAGTAGGAGCTAAATAATTAATTTATTTAGCGACCTCTCACACCACCGTGCATACCGTTCGGTACACGGCGGTTCAATAGAAATTAATGTTTTAATAAATATGTTTCAGATATAGAAACTAATCCGATATTTTTAAGGTATTTATTGGTCAATGTTTTGTTTAATATAGGGCTATTGGATGTTCTCCAATAGCTTTTCCTTGTATTTGCATATTGCCAAGCTTTATTGTTATTTAATCCTAATTTAACAAGGTTTCCATATTTCGTTTTAATCTTTTTCCATTGTTTCCAAAAACACATTCTAATTCTTCGTCTTAACCATTCATCAAGTGTTTTAAGAATACTTTTAATGTCTGCAATAGCAAAATAGTTTATCCATCCAACTATCACTTGCTTAAGTTTCATAAATCTATATTCCATGCTCATCGCATTACTTCTTGAAGTTAATTCCTTTAGCTTTGCTTTGAATTTACTTATAGGTTTTTGAGGAACCCGCATTCTATATTCACCTTTTGCTCGGTAAAATGAAAATCCTAAAAATTTAAGTTTCCAAGGTCTATCTACTGTACTCTTTTCTTTATTCACTTTAAGTTTTAACTTTTCCTCAATAAATCTCGTAACACTCTTCATTACTCTATTTGCTGATTTCTCACTTTTTACGTATATATTAGCATCATCAGCATATCTACAAAAGTTTAGTCCTCGCTTTGTTAGTTCTACATCAAGTTCATGTAACATTATGTTACTTAATAATGGGGACAAGGGTCCACCTTGAGGTGCTCCTTCTTCTGTATTCATAAATACCCCATTTATCATCACTCCACTTTGTAGATACTTTCGTATCAGAGAGATTACTCTACTATCTTTAATATCTTCCGATAGTATCCTTATTAATTTATCATGATTTATCGTATCAAAGTATTTAGAAAGGTCTATATTCACTGTCCATGTATGTCCAGCATTAATATATCCCCTACATTTTTCAACAGCTTGTTTTGCACTTCTTAAAGGTCTAAAACCGTAACTATTATCTGAAAATTTCTTTTCGTATATTGGTATTAGAGTTTGTGATATCGCTTGTTGAATAACTCTATCTACTACAGTAGGTATTCCAAGTAGTCTAATTCCACCGTCAGGTTTTGGTATTTCTACCCGCCTTACGGCTTGAGGTCTATATCTACTTTCTAATAATGATTGCCTTAATTCTTGTCCATGCTCTTTTAGGTAATGTAGAAGTTCATCTACTGTCAAACCATCAATCCCATGACTTCCTTTATTGGCTTTTACTCTTTTATATGCTTTATTCATATTATCTCTCGATAATATTTGCTCGAGTAAACCATTATCATATTCATTCACATCGTTTCTTCCTTCTTCTGACATAGAAGAAATACTATGCACTTCTACATTACCTTCGAGTTCCACTCTATTTTCCCGTAGAGAGCCTTCTTTATGAAGTTGTCTGCTTTTATCATATTCCCTCGTATCTTTCAAAATTCCAAAACCTCCTATTGTTCAGTCCTTCCCACGCTAACGCGTTTCGCATGGTACTATGACGTCTGCTGACTTCTGATAGTTCAGCCATACATCACTATATGGTTTGTTATTTCTAAATTCATATCCATAACTTACCTATCAGATCTCCCCGGGTAAGAACGCAATCTTTCACTCCATCTATCTGCTACATTTACACCACTTGTTTTGAATAGTTTTGGGCTTCGTTTTGTATTGCAAACTTACCCACAAGCATATGCCTTATATGTAGTTTCTGTTCGTCAGACCAGAGTTTGGCCGCCGACTTCCTTCAGATTCCATCTCACGATGGACACCCTTGTCTTAAGCTATGCACTTGGCACTATTAACCCGTGCTAGGGACTTTCACCCATTAGATTGCGCCCATGCCGGGCGCACAATACAAAAGTGGATTCCGAAGAATCCACTTTTGGTGTATAATTTAAGTATGATTAATAAAGAAATTACACAAAAGAATTATACCAATAATTGCGAGGTTTATCAATTAGTTTTTCCTATTGAAACAGGAATTTTGATACCTGAAGATGATTCAGTAAGACTACTTAGCCGAGTAATGGAGGAATTAAGTTACAAAAAACTAAATGAGGCGTACTCTTCCCAAGGAAGAAATCCAGTGGTTGAACC
>JBAYAL010000393.1:0-2630 GCA_041669825.1 Eubacteriales bacterium
AGATTTTTGTTCGTACACAGATGCCTGTAATCGGGTAAATACACTTTTTTTGGATAGAAAAAGGTGGAATAAGATGTCACTTGTTAACACTGCTAGTTCAGGTATATTTTCCAGTGATAGGACAATAAAGGAGTATTCGGATGATATTTGGAAAAGTAAATATAGAGATAACTTTTAATAGTTAAAGGAGGAGGTAAGCTATGCAGAGAAATGAATGGGTTGCAATGCTTTTGGCAGGTGGACAGGGTAGCAGACTGGGATGTTTGACTCGAAATATAGCGAAACCAGCTGTATCCTTTGGTGGAAAGTACAGAATAATAGATTTTAGTTTAAGCAACTGTACTAATTCCAACATTGACACAGTTGGGGTACTTACTCAATACAAGCCTTTGCTTCTTAATTCTTACCTAGGAATCGGGGCAGCTTGGGATCTGGATAATACTTATGGGGGATTGCATATTTTGCCACCTTTTGTAGGGGAAGAGGGAGGTAGATGGTATAAAGGGACAGCAAATGCTATCTATCAGAACATGGATTTTATAAATTCGTATGACCCTGAATTTGTCCTTATTATCTCAGGAGATCATATTTATAATATGAATTATACTGAAATGCTTAATTTCCATAAAAGAAAAAATGCTGAGGCAACTATTTCGGTAATAGAAGTGCCATGGAATGAGGCTTCGCGCTTTGGCATAATTTCTTCTGATGAAAATAAAAAAATATTTAAATTTGACGAAAAGCCTAAGAAGCCCGAAAGTAATCTTGCTTCTATGGGAATATACATTTTCAATTGGAAAACACTTCAAAAAGCTTTGCTTGAAGATGAAAAAGATAAAAAGTCAGACAATGATTTTGGTAAAAATGTAATTCCGATGTTACTTAATCAGGAAAAAGAACTGTTTGCTTTTCCCTTTGCAGGGTACTGGAAGGATGTGGGGACTGTTGAAAGCTATTATAATGCAAATATGGAATTGCTCGGGGGAAATGAAGGTTTAGATATTTACGACTTTAAATTAAGAATATATTCTAATGAAGAAATATTTCCTCCTCAGTATCTCGGAACTAAGGCAAGAGTGAAAAATAGCCTTATAAGTAATGGGTGTACAGTTCTTGGAGAGGTGGTTAATTCTGTGCTTGCCCCAGGAGTATATGTCGGAGAAGGGGCAAAAGTTGAAGATTCAATACTTCTTCCTAATTCTGTTATTCATAGTGAATCATGGATACGTAAGTCAATAATAGGTGAAAACAGTGTAATAGGAGAATACTGTTCAGTTGGGATAAAAACAGGGAATAATCCCCGCCAGGCTGGGATTACCGTAGTAGAAAACAACAACATTATTCCTCAGGAATCTCTGTTGGAAGAGGGAAAAAATATTTTCGCGACTGTAGCAAAATGAAAATTAAGTGACAGAGAGGAGAAAAGAACATGAATAGAGCATTAGGAATAATTAATTGCAATATGTACGGAGATCTTCTTCAGGGGATTGCTAGGGATAGGTCTCTGGGAGCAGTTCCTTTTGGGGGAAGATATAGAGTACTTGATTTTTCTTTGTCAAGTATGGTTAATTCGGGGATAAGGACAGTAGGAATTATTATTTCAAGTAAAAACAGGTCAGTGTTAGATCACCTTGGAGCTGGAAAAGAATGGTATCTAGATCGAAAAGCAGGAGGGTTGTTTATTCTCCCAAGTTCAAATCATAGTTTAAACCAGACCGAGGGGAAAATTAACCTTGAAGATTTAGCACGAAATATTGAGCTTATTGAAAAAGATTATTCGGAATCAGTCATTATATGCAACAGCGATCAAGTTTTGAATATTGACTTTAAAGAGATACTTAATTTTCACAAGAGCAATGAAGCTGACTCCACCCTTATTTATAAAAAATTTAATAAAGATTTTCATGAAGAACAGGGAAGAAATCTTAGCCTTGATAATTGCGGTAAAGTTTCTAGGATGAGCTACAATTCAAAATTGGATCAAATGGATTACTCGACAAAATATTATATTGATATAGTTATTATTAAACGTTGTCTTTTGTTAGAGATAGTTGAAAATTGTAAACTTGCAGACACTATTAGTTATATGGATCTAATTGACGTTATAGAAGAAAACTTAGGTGGGCTTAAAGTATTTGCTTATCCATTTGAAGGCTATCTAGGAAAAATTGATTCAGTTTTTAGTTATTATAAACATAATATGGATATGTTAAATCCTAAAATAAGGAAAGAATTATTTTTAATGAGAAATAGGATACATACGAAAATTAAAGATAACCCTCCGACTAGATACGGATTAGATGCAAAAGTGAAAAATTCTTTAATTTCAAGTGGTTGCTATATTGAAGGAACAGTTGAAAATAGCATAATTTCGAGGGGAGTAATAATAAATAAGGGAACAGTAATAAAGGATAGTATAATAATGCAAAAATGTCTAATTGGAAACATGGTTAGTCTGGAAAATGTTATCCTTGATAAATTTGTAAAAATAAATAATGGGTCTGTGGTAAAGGGGAAAAGTCTAAATCCTATTGTTATAAATAAAAAAGCAGTAGTATGATTAAGGGGTGCAGGGATGAAAAAGACAAAAATCCTTTTTGTAGCAGCGGAAATAGATCCGTTTGTAAAAA
>JBAYAL010000394.1:0-2629 GCA_041669825.1 Eubacteriales bacterium
CTTGGGAGGCAGAAAGGTCACCAAGGGTTTCAGTAAAATCACCTTGAGTCTGATTCTGTTCGCCTTGGGAGGCAGAAAGGTCACCAAGGGTTTCTGTTAAATCGCCTTGTGTCTGAGTCTGATTTCCCTGACATTGCTTCTGACGTATCTTGTTTTCAATAGGATATGGAGGAATAGGGCATGGGGGCGGAGTAGGGCATATACAATCTAGGTGTTTAAATAGTCTCATAGAGATCTACTCCTTTCGTTAAGATGTTATCTGAGAGAGTATTTGGAGCCGTAGATAACGGAAAAAAACGGATTGGGAAGGAACATATTTTAGGATTAATAATCGGGTATTTGGCTCAAGCCTTCTGGGTATTTTAGTTCACTGGATGCGGAACATTTTGTCCAAAGACTTGGTACATAGTATGTTGACAAGCAATAACTTGTTCATAATATTGGACAAAAACTTGGTTTATTAGCCCAGTTAGGGTGAAGAAGTTTACTAGAAAATGGCTAAGAATTTTGCAAAATTAGATAAAATTAGATGATTTTATCAAAAATATCTCTAAAATTTCGATGAAAATGTAGTTTGTTATTATAAAATCGACTTATGCTGCATAATGAAAATCTATAGATCTTTAAAATAATAATCATTGCAAATATTGCGAATTATATTTATAATTACAATGTAGTATAATAAATTAGCAAAGGAGTTGTAAATTATGGCAAAAGATCCAAGACAAATGCTTAATGATTTTTTAGGCGGTTTACAAGAAGTAGGAAAAACTAATGAGGCTCAGGTTGGAGCATTTATGGGCCTTTTAGGTGCGGCATATGAACCAGGTAAAGTTGATGTAAAAACCAAAGAGCTAATCAGTGTAGCAATAGCTGCATATAGTCGTTGTGAATATTGCATTGTTTTCCATGTTTTTAAGGCTTTTGAAGCAGGTGCAACACGCGAAGAAATTCTTGAAGCTGCTATGGTTGCTGTTGCTTTTGGCGGTGGCCCATCTATTGCTTATACTGTAACTTTGTTAAAACAGTCTATCGAAGTATTTGAGGGCGACTTTAAGTAAAAAAAATATAAAAGGGCAGTAGTAGGCTGCCCTTTTTTTAATTGGAGGGATTTAAATGATAATAGAATTCAAACTGAAAAACCTTTCCGGTCATGCTAAAGAAGGAAAAATTGGAAATGTTCATATAAAGGTTGGAGACAGGGTAGAAAAAAATGATGTGTTATTTGAAATAGAAACAAATAAAGGCAATGTACCTGTTAAATCTGATATAGCTGGAGAAATTGCTAAAATTAACGTTGAATCGGGAATAGAAGTTAAAATCGGGGATGTGCTAGCCACAATAGATGCCGATGTAGTAGTAAATGAAGATGAAAAAAATGAGCCAATTGAATTTAAACTTCAAAGTCTTTCTGGTCAGGCTAAAGAAGGCAAAGTAGGAAATATTCACGTAAATGTTGGAGACAAAGTAGAAAAGAATGATGTGTTATTTGAAATAGAGACAAATAAAGGTAATGTACCTGTTAAATCGGATATAGCTGGAGAGATTGCCAAAATTAACGTTGAATCAGGAGTAGTAGTGAAAATCGGGGATGTTTTGGCTATAATTGAAGGTAAACAAACTGGGAAAGCAGATTCAAATGTAAATAACAAAAGTAATGTTGATAAGAAGAATACAAATTCTAGTTACAGCTATTTAGCAGGGCTTATGAAGCCTGTTAAAAAAGAACTGGAAAGTGATATCGTTATAATTGGCGGTGGCCCTGGAGGATACGTAGCGGCAATTCAGGCAGCTAAAATGGGTGCAAATGTTATAGTAGTGGAGATGGATAAGGTAGGTGGGACATGTCTTAATAGAGGATGTATCCCAACTAAGTCATTAGTGCGCTCTGCAGAAGTATTTAAAGAAATTAAAGAAGCTGAAAATTTTGGAATAGCTGTAGAAAATGCAACAATTAGTATGAAGAAGGTAATAGAAAGAAAGAACAATATTGTTAAACAATTGGTTCAGGGAATAGAATATCTTTTGGACAAGAACAATATTAAAGTAATAAAAGGTAAAGCTGAAATTCAGGATAAGGAAACTGTCCTTATAAAAGACTCAAAACAGGAAACAATAGTAAAATCAAAAAACATTATTATTGCTACAGGTTCAGAAACTGCAATGATACCTATTCCAGGTGTTAACTCCAAAAATGTATTAACAAGTACACAAGCTTTGGAACTTGAAGAATTGCCTGCCAAAATTGTAATAATTGGCGGCGGTGTCATTGGAATGGAGTTTGCCTTTATCTATGCCAATATGGGTGTGGAAGTAGCTGTAGTTGAGTTTATGGATGACGTTTGTTTTACACTCGATGATGATACTATTGAATTAATCGCTGAAATTGCCAAAGATGCAGGCATAAAAATCCATACATCCTCAAAAGTGGAATCAATAATGGATACAGAAGATGGTCAAAGTATTGTATCTTTTGTTAATAATGGTGAAGCAAAATATATTGCTGCTGAAAAAGTTCTTCTTTCCGTTGGTAGGGTACCATTCTGTGAAGGATTAGGTCTTGAAAATGTAGGGATAGAGCTTAACAAACGTGGAAAAGGAATAAAAGTAAACGATAAGATGCAAACAA
>JBAYAL010000395.1:0-2627 GCA_041669825.1 Eubacteriales bacterium
AACGGTTTTAAATTATCATTTATAAATTGGATAATTTTCGCAGTATTTGGAGCTGTTTTTTCTGAACCATTCATGGCGCTTTTTACAGAAAATGATTATATAATACAACAAGGTAAGAATTACTTGATGATTATTACAATAGGTTGTTTGTTTATGATGGTTCAAATGAGCTGTGAAAAAATTCTTCAATCTACGGGGAATATGATTTTACCAATGTTTTCTACTTTGACAGGAGCTATAATAAACATTATTTTAGATCCGATTTTAATATTTGGACTTTTGGGAGCACCTAAGCTGGGTATGATAGGTGCAGCAATTGCAACTGTAATAGGTCAAGCTTGTGGAATGATATTGGCTTGTTTGATATTATTCAAAAAAGAACATGCAATAAAAATTAATTTAAAAGAAAAATTTAATAAAAAGACATTAAAAGAAATATATGCAGTAGGTGGTCCAACAATAGTAATGCAAGCAATTGCTAGCATCATGAATTTGGGAATGAATGGTATTTTGGCTACTTTTTCCGATACGGCCGTTGCCGTTATGGGCGTTTATGGTAGACTTCAATCATTCATATTCATGCCTGTTTTTGGAATCAATCAAGGTTCAATGCCTGTATTTGGTTACAATTATGGTGCTAAACATAGAAAGCGTGTTATGAAAGCTTTTAGAGTAGCATTAATAATAGCATTAATAATAATGGGAATTGGGTTAGTTTTGTTTCAAACAATTCCGAGTGTGTTTTTAGGATGGTTTAATGCCTCTGAAGCGATGTATGAATTAGGTGTACCTGCTTTTAGAACAATAAGTATATGCTTTTTACCGGCAGCTTTTGGAATTATATCTACTGGACTTTTCGGAGCAACGGGTCATGGATTAGTAAGTTTGGTAGGATCTCTTATTAGACAGTTAATTGGAATATTGCCTTTAGCGTGGATACTTGCACAAGTGGGGGGAGCTTCCGCTGTTTGGTGGGCATTTCCTATGGCAGAGGTATTAGGATTGATTTACTCAATAATCATGATTAGATATATATACAAGAAAGATATCCTCACTTTGGATATACAGATTGAAAATTAATGCGTTTGGTAGAATCCATTTTAATTAAATCGAAAATCAAAGGATCTTTTATTAACCGCTTACACACTGTGTAGGTAGCTTTTATAAAGTCTTTATTTAATTCCATTTTTTTCTCGATAAGTGGACAGATATAAGGAATATTTGCAGTAGATAAAATTAGAATAAGATTGTTGTCACAGGTAATATGGGGAGCTAATGGATATATTCGGCATTGTAAAGGTCGCATATTTCTATCACAATAGGGGGGTGTTTTGCAACGAATAAAATACACCTTTCCTGACCAAGAATCAGGAAATTCATAGTCCTCAGCCATTTCATAATTCCAATTTAACCAATGCTCTTTTTTTGTAAATATCTTATCTTCTCCTGGAAGCAAATATATTCCCAGTTCAAAATCACTATAATCAAGGTTTGTTTCATCACCTTCGGTAGTACAACAAATAGCACCACAAAGTTTGCCACAGTCAACATCTAGGGGAGAAACTTTGTCAAGAAGTCGATAAATTGCTTTATATGTATTTTTTCTAATTAAACTTTTCATAATTTATTTCTAATTACTCCTATTTCTAAAGAATATTAATAAGTGTTCTATAGATATTATTATACAATAAAAATAGCATATTTGCTTTGTTTTATTGCTTTGAAATATAGTATTTAGGGTATAAATAAGCTATAATAAAAGTAGTATATTTAAATAGGGAGCATAAAAAATGAAATTAGGAATTGACGTAGGTTCAACCACGGTAAAACTTGTGGTATTAGATAATGAAAATAAAATTGTTTATAGTAGATATGAAAGACACATGTCTAATATTTTTGAGAAAGTTTCGGAATTATTAAAAAATCTTTATGATAAGCTTGGAAACATACCAATTAGAGCAACTATTACTGGTTCGGGAGGTTTGACTTTATCTAAATTATTAGAATTATACTTTGAGCAGGAAGTAGTTAGCTGTAGTAGAGCGGTCGAAACACTTATTCCAAAAACGGATGTAGCTATTGAACTTGGTGGCGAAGATGCTAAAATAACGTTTTATGGGCAAACTATTGAGCAGAGAATGAACGGTACTTGTGCAGGTGGTACCGGTGCTTTTATTGATCAGATGGCAGTGTTATTAAATACTGATGCAGAAGGTCTAAACGAAGCATCTAAACACCATGAATTAGTTTATCCTATTGCTGCAAGATGTGGTGTTTTCGCAAAGACAGACATACAACCTTTAATTAATGATGGAGCATCGGTAGCTGATTTGTCAACTAGTATCTTTCAAGCGGTTGTTAATCAAACCATTAGTGGCCTTGCGTGTGGTAGAACAATAAAAGGAAATATTGCTTTTTTAGGAGGTCCGTTGGCTTTTTTATCGGAGCTTAGAAAGCGATTTATAGAGACATTGGAATTGACAGAGGAACAAGTGATTTTTCCTGAAGATTCCAAGTATTTTGTAGCTATTGGAGCTGCAATGCTTGCAGAGAAGCAGGAAGAAATAAATACAAAGGATTTGATTAATAGAATTTCAAACCTTGACTCAAATATGATGAGTGAAACT
>JBAYAL010000396.1:0-2619 GCA_041669825.1 Eubacteriales bacterium
GGACCCATTAGCAAAAAGACTCCATCCTGAAAAGGAGGCTACATTTTTAAATATCTTTCTATCCAGTATAAATAAGTATTTTGTCTCTTTAAAATGGTTGTTACAATAAAAACGGTAAAATATCATAATAGATACATTAACGAAAAATATCAGAACAGCATATAAAATTAATCTATCCCACTCATTTATTCCTATAAGATAGCATATCAACAATTTCATAGAAACCTCGTATATGCTTACATAAGCATATACTGACATTTTTTCATGTGATATTATACTGGCATTATATGGGACTTGGGTCAACGAAAATACAGAAGCAAATACAGAAATATGATATGCTATAATTGCTGCATTTAATCTTTCTTGTGGAATTACAAGCTTATTAGAAACAAACCACAATCCTAAAGTTTCAGCTATGATAACAATTATTAAAGCTAATAGAATATGAACTGTTAGAACCGTTGAAAAAGTTCGTTTTAATTTATCTGCATTTCCTTTACCCAATTCAAAAGTCAAAAAGCGAGAGCTTCCTGTGCTTAATGCATTATTAATAAATGACAAGAAGCCAACCATACCACCTACAGATTGATATATGCCATAATCAGTAACTCCTAGTTTTTGCAATATTACACGTGAAGTATACAATGCAATAAGCATCGTAAACATCATTCGTAAATACAAAAACATTGTATTCTTTGCTATGATCTTATTGCTATTATTTTTCGACATACATTATAAAATAGAGAAGTCACAATTATCTGGATCATAGCGAAGACGAGAATTGATGTTAATTCCATCAATTAAGTTCATTTCTTCCGTTGTTAGTTTAAAATCAAAGATATTAAAAAGTTCTTTTTGATGTTTTTTATTCATAGATCTGACTATAGGAATAAGTTCGTTTTGTATATCCCATCTTAAAATTATCTGAACAATACTCTTATTATATTTTTTTGCAATATTATGTAATAAAGGAAGACGAACTAACCTATCATCCATCCGTGCTAATGGAGTATATGCTTCAACCAGTATTCCATGATTTTTACAATATTCAATTAAAGTTTTTTGGGTAAACAGAGGATGTACTTCAACTTGATTAACTATTGGCCTAATTTTGCACTCATTAAGTATTGATTCTAAATGGTGTATATTACAATTTGCGACACCCAGATATTTACAATAACCTGAACCATATAATTTTTCCATCTCTTTCCATGTGTTAAGGTAGTATCCAGTAACAGGCCAATGGAATTGTAATAAATCAACGTATTTCACACCTAAACCGTTCAATTGCTTCTTAAGACATTCTGTAATGTCACCTTTTATTTGATTAGTATTTCCAATCCTCGTTGTGATAAATAGATTTTCTCTTGCTACACCGCTCTTCTTTATAGCTTTTTTTATTAAAGTCCCATCTCCATAAGATTCTGAGAAATCAATTAGATGAAAACCTATTTTTAATGCATGTGCTACAGAATTTATATACTTAACTTCTAGAGGTGTGTTCAAGTGGAAAATTCTACATAATTTTCTTAGACTCTTATTATATATTGTTGCAACAAAGTTCTTTTTCTTTGGGTGAGAAGTATATCCTAGCCCACCTGGGCCAATCCCAATAGAAGGAATTTTTACATCATGATTTAATTCAAACATATTCCTTTTTAATATTTCCAAAGCACATTGTCGTAAATTACTTTTGCAGGATTACCCGAAACAAGACTATGTGCAGGTACATTGTTTATTACTAAAGATCCTGCGGCTATTATTGCACCTTCTCCAATGTGAACGCCAGGCATTATGATAACTTTTTCTCCTATCCAGACCTTATTATCAATTAAGATTGGTTTGCTATTCTTATATCCTTGAATATTTATATAATGACCACCATTATTATCTCTAATTGTCACGTCTCTACCTATCATTACGTCATTACCGATGACAATTTTTTCTCCACAAATTAAAGATAAATTTGTATTCGTAGCTCCTCCAGAACCGACCTCTAAGACTGCGCCTTTAAAAATTTCTATATCACTGCCATAACCAACACTCCAATTGCCTGTGACTTTAAATTTAGCATCATCTTCAACAAGTAGTCTTGTTTCCAAGTGTGTATGCTTGTATCGTTTGTGCCCAATAATTACAATGCCTTTTATATTTAATGTTGCCTTTTTGCTAATTTGCAAAACAGAATAAGCTGTTGGTAAAATATAACGACCTTCAAGAAATGAACTTAAATAATTATTTTTTAGAAAACTGATCATAGTTGCAGGACGAAATAACATTTCATTTTTCATTATCCTAATAAGATGATAAACTACCTTTATTGATTTTCTAATCCTCTGTCTGATAGATTCATTTGAATAATATATATATTTTTCAGCAATTTTGCTAAAATTCATTTTGTCTAAGTCATTGAAAAATTCAGTTCTATCAGCCATAGGTAAATCTAAAGGCTTTAAAAGAGAAGGATTTCCTTCTAATATTGAATTGAATGGTACAGCAAGATAATTCAACCTATTCTTTATTACATCAAAATAAGTTTCACCTTTTTTTGAATTTATCATAACTAGAGAGGTTCCTAAGTTCTTTTCAAGTTGTTTACTATATTTTTCTATTCCCCAA
>JBAYAL010000397.1:0-2606 GCA_041669825.1 Eubacteriales bacterium
AAAGTTAAAGTTAAAGATAAAGACAAAGAATAGCTAAATCGTGCCATAATAGTAGAACAAAATATACTTTGCTGTAAAAGGAGGAAGAAAGGCCCCAAGAGATTGCGGTCTTTCGCTTGAAATGGAATTGGAAATAAGTTGGGAAGAAAATTTGCTTAGTGAAGACGAAATTGAAGAATTAAGTGTATTACTTGAAAAAGGCATAGCAAAAACTCTTGAAACAGTTGGAGGAATGAAAGAAGCGGAGATAGGTATTTCACTTGTCAATAATGAAACAATACAGACTTTAAACAATAATTATAGAGGTATTGATTCTCCAACTGATGTGCTTTCTTTTGCTCTTGAAGAAAAAACGGATGATGAACCTGACATATTTTTTGAAGAATTTGAAGAAGAGCCGGAAGAAGAAAATTTAGAAGATTTTGGGATGGAAAAATACTACTTAGAATCTATTTTGGGTGATATTGTTATTTCAGTGGAAAAAGGTCGTTTGCAAGCAAAAGAATATGGACATTCTTTTGAGAGAGAAATAGTATTTTTGGGAGTTCATGGTACTCTTCATCTTTTGGGATATGACCATATAAATGAGGAAGATACAAGGAAGATGAGAGATATGGAAGAAAAAGTAATGGAATCAATTGGGATTCAAAGGTAAATGTAGTATGGAAAACTATAAAAAATCAGTTGGTTGGATACGCAGTTTTAAGAATGCTTTTGACGGAGTATTATTTACATATAAAACACAGAATCATTTGAGATTTCATTTGTTTGCTGCACTGGTAGTAGTGCTTTGTGGTTTGTTGTTTAATATTACTAAAAGTGAATGGCTTATTATTGTTTATGCAATAGGGAGTGTAATAATTGCTGAAATATTTAATACAGCCATCGAACAAGTGGTAGATTTGATTTCTCCTGAATATAATTCTTTGGCGGGTAAGGCCAAGGATATCGCTGCTGGGGCAGTACTAATTGCTGCATTGCAAGCTGTAATAATTGGAGTTATTGTGTTTGGTTCATATATATAAAAAATAGATATTTTCCAGATTGGGCAGATAATAAAAAAAATATAAGATTTCTGTTTTTGGAGTATGATGGAAGTTAATAATGCAAAGGGTAGATAGAACGAATGAAAACGATTGATGAAACAAATAAAGAATTGATTGAAAAAGCTAGGGAAGCCTATAATAATGCATATGCTCCATATTCAGGTTATAAAGTTGGGGCTGCAGTTAGATGGTTATCCGGAAAAATAACTTTTGGGTGCAATGTAGAAAATGCTAGCTTTTCACTTTCCGTATGTGCAGAACGAAATGCTGTGTTTAGGGGAATAGCAGAAGGTGAGAGAGAGATTGAAAGCATTGCTATTGCAGTTCCTGTAGAACAAATGCCTTCTCCATGTGGTTCGTGCAGACAGGTTTTGAGGGAATTTGCTAAAGATTGCACTGTGATTTTAGTGAATGGACAAGGAAAAACAGTATTGTCCAGCCTTGATGAGCTGTTGCCACATTCGTTTGGACCAGAATTCATTAATGTGCAGAATATTTAGAGAAAGATGACTGAAAGATAACTGATATAATAGATTACATGAAAATTCGTGTAACTTTGAATTTAATTAATTGTAAGGAAGGTAAATAATATTGATAAATAATAGTAACAACAGCAAGGATTTCAGATCAGGTTTTGTTGCTGTGGTAGGCAGACCAAATGCAGGAAAGTCAACTTTACTTAATAACTTGTTGGAGCAAAAAATTCTTATAATTTCGGATAAACCCCAGACTACTCGTAATAAAATTAGATGTATATTGACGGAAGAACGGGGACAAATTATCTTTTTGGACACTCCAGGTATTCATAAACCGCATCATCGCTTGGGGGAATATATGGTTGATTCTGCCAAGGGTTCTATTAAAGGAGCAGATTATATAGTTTATGTGGTGGATGTCACTGCCCGTCGTGGAACAGGTGATGAGTTTGTGGGAGAGATAATAAAAAATAGTGGAGTTCCATGTATTCTTGCTTTAAATAAGATTGACCTTATTGATAGTAGAAGATTGGAGAAAATTAAAGAGGATTTTTCAAAGTTAGCTGATTTTAAAGATATTATTCCTATCTCAGCTCTTAATGGAGATAACACGCAGAGGGTTTTGGATCAGATTTTTCAGGAGCTTCCACTTGGTCCTATGTATTATCCTGAAGATGAGGTTACAGATCAGCCAGAAAGATTTATTGCGGCAGAGTTAATTAGGGAAAAAGTCTTGCTGCTTACAAGAGATGAAGTGCCACATTCTACTGCAGTAGTTATCGAAGAAATGACTGAGAAGAAAACTTTGATAAAAATTAGGGCAGTTATTCTAGTAGAAAGAGAATCGCAAAAAGGTATTATGATTGGTAAATCAGGTTCTCTTTTAAAGGAAGTAGGGCGCATGGCGCGCGAAGATATGGAGAAGCTGCTTAATAGTAAAGTGTTTTTGGAATTGTGGGTAAAAGTAAGAAAAGACTGGAGAAACGATAAAAATATCTTAAAAGAATTTGGTTATAATCTGGGAAAAAAATCATAATCGAAAGGACTAAGATTGTATGAACATAGCTGAAAAGATAGACCATAC
>JBAYAL010000398.1:0-2606 GCA_041669825.1 Eubacteriales bacterium
AAACTTAAAGATTACAGAATTTGAAATATTATGTTGTGTTGTAGAGGAATGTTTAAATTCATGCGATGGAAATCTTTGGATGGTAGCTGTAGATTATTTTCAAGATCAGAAAAAATATAAAATTATATTGAAACAAATGATATGAAAGTTCTCGATTTTATAAAGATGAGAATATCTCAAGACACATCAATAAAAGATAGTGAAAAAGTTCAAATAACAGAACAGATGAAAAAAATTGTAGATTGGGTATCTAGTAATGAAAAAAAATTCAAGGGTGTTGCTTTTTGTCTTGATACTCAAAATAATGTTTCGTACAATTTTTATTGTAAAGAAACAAACTAATGAATACTTAAGGGGTACCATCACTTTGAATATGATGTTAATAAGAAGATGGTTGTGTGTTTGGAGTTCCTTTTGAACTTTTAAGGCAGGTTTCCGCATAATAACACCGTTTTTGGTTGATTTGACTTGTAGCTATAGTGGCAAATGATAATGATGATGAAAGTATTAAAAATAAACCTGCTGGCATTTGGATTATTAAATGCTAGCAGGTTTTTGTATGGTAATTAATTATAAAATTGTCAAGTTACTTATTAAATTGTTATTATTTTAGCCCCTTCTGGTTCAACATCCAATATGAGGGATACAGCTTGAAGAGAATGTTTTTGAAGGGCCTTAATCATAGCAACGGAGACTTTTTGTTCTGTACCATGAGGGCAGAAAGCAATAAGGGTAGGACCTGAACCACTTAAGGCAGAACCGTAGGCTCCTGCTTCCTGAGCAGACTTAAGTGCTTCTGGCATTCCAGGAATAAGGGATGCTCTCTGGTTCTGGTGTATTCTATCCTGAGTTGCAATAGAGAGTAATTCGTAATCTTTATGGATAAAGGATTCGACTAAGAGACCTACACGGGAAAAATTAAAAATTGCGTCTTCTTTAGGAATTAAAGAGGGTACAATTTTTCTGGCTTTTTCAGTTTTCACAAGGATATCTGGGATTATTACAACTATTTTAAAATCAGGGGATTTGACTATTACTCGAGGAATGACCTTGTTATCTGCTACGACAGATAGCGTTACTCCTCCATATAATGCAGGAGTGACATTATCAGGGTGTCCTTCCAGTTCATTGGCAATCTGAAGAAGTTCTAGTCTATTAAAAGGATTACCAACAAGTTGGTTCCCAATTAGGAGTCCACCGACGATGGCTGTGGAACTGCTTCCTAGTCCTCTGGCTGGAGGAACGTTGTTTTCACACCTAATTTCTAGAGGTTGGGGTTCTTTACCTACTTTGTTCAAAATGTGGCAAATGGTTTTCCAAAGAAGGTTGTTTTCATTTAGGGGAATTCCATTTATATATGTCCCGAAAATTCTCAAATTGGTTTTTTGACTTTTTTTAACAGTGATAGTGTTGTATAGGTTAACTGCCAGTCCCATACAATCAAATCCAGGTCCAAGGTTTGCTGAAGTAGCAGGAATTTTAACCTGAAGCATTTCTTTTTCCTCCGTTATATATATATCAAAGGGTCTCCATACGAATAACATTATATATTTTATCTAATTTGCTGTAAGAATTCAAGGAATCCAGTGCTTGCCTGAGTTGATGTTCTTCACATGGATGAGTGACTACCGCAATTTCTGCATTGTTGTTTTTTCTGGGTTTCTGGATTATGGAAGCAAAGCTGATTCCTGCTTCTGCAAAAAATAGAGCAATACTAGCAAAAACTCTTGGTTCATCTTTTACTTTCAGTCTAATATAAAATCCAGTCTTAAAATTAGCAAATGGTTTTAAAGGGTATTCTTTGTAACAGGTACAGTTAGCAGCTGTAAAGTCTTTTGATTTGATATTTCTTATAACTTGGATAAGATCACCTACGACTGCACTTCCAGTTGGTAATGAGCCGGCGCCTTTACCATAGAACATCGTTTCTCCTACTGCATCCCCTATGACATAAATGGCATTATATACGCCATTTACGTTGGCAAGAGGGTGTTCCTTGGGTAACAGGACGGGGTGAACCTTTGCTTCTATTTCATTGTCCTCAAGTTTGCCTATGGCAAGGAGTTTTATGACACAACCTAATTCATCAGCGTATTTAATGTCTATAGGAGTGATTTTGGATATTCCTTCAGCAAAGACGTCATCTATTGTAACTCTGGAATTAAAGGCCAAAGAACATAGTATGGCTAGTTTCCTAGCAGCATCTAGTCCTTCAACGTCAGAAGTTGGATCTGCTTCAGCGTATCCGAGCTCTTGCGCTTCCTGAAGTACGTCTTCATAGTCTCTCCCTTGGTCAGTCATTGCTGATAGGATGAAATTGGTAGTTCCATTAATAATTCCTAATAAGGATGTTATTTTGTTTCCAGTTAAAGATTGTTTTACTGCTGATATTATAGGAATGCCGCCAGCTACACTTGCTTCAAATAATAAATTTCTGTTGTTGTTTTTAGCAGTTTCAAATAGTTCTTTTCCATGCAAGGCAAGCAAATCTTTGTTGGCAGTTACTACATGTTTTCCTTTGTTTAAGGCGGCCAAAACATAAGCACGGGCTGGTTCTATTCCTCCCATAACTTCTATAATAATATCTATTTCAGGATCGTTAATAA
>JBAYAL010000399.1:0-2599 GCA_041669825.1 Eubacteriales bacterium
AATAAGATGTTTTCCCTGTTTTGCCTTGGCTCTAGCAGCACCCTGAATAGCCAAGTTGTCTGATTCTGTACCGCCACTAGTAAATGTAATTTCAGAAGCATTAGCTCCAATAAGATCTGCTACCTGTTTTCTAGCCCCTTCAATTGCCTTTCTAACTTCCCCTCCAAAGGAATGAATACTTGATGGATTTCCAAAACTCTGAGTATAATATTTAAACATTAACTCCACAACCTGAGCATCTACTGGAGTAGTCGCACTATAGTCCATATATATTTTTTCCATTTTATTACCTCCGTTCACCTACAAAATTAAATAATTATTATTCTTCTTTTACAAAAAGTTCATTTATTCTATCATTGTTGCTATAATCTGAGTCTCTAAGCAAATCTGCAAGTGAAATAGAATCAACAACTTCATTTATAGAATCCCTAACTTTTATCCATACGGACCTAGTTACACAAAATCCTATTTTTTTGCAACAGTCCAAATTTTGTTCATTCACACAATCCACTGGAGCAATCGGTCCTTCTAGTACCCTAATAATATCTCCAACATTTATTTCTTCTGGAGCCTTTGAAAGAACATATCCCCCTTGAGATCCTCTGACACTCTTTACGAGGCATGCCTTTCTCAATTCCGGCACAAGCTGTTCTAGGTAATTTTCTGATAAATCATTTCTTTCAGCCACACTTTTTATTGATATCGGGCCTTCATCCATATGTTTAGCTAAATCTACCATTACCTGTACACCATATCTTCCTCTGGTAGAAAATTTCACTCATTTCACCTCACATCAGCCAAAAATTAAATCACCAAAACAACTTCATTTAGCACGTCTATATCCTACTAAACCAATCGGAATTTGTCAACATCAATTAAGTCCTATCTAATAATTTTTTTGTACTCAATTCTCAAAACATAAATTTAACAATATTACTTACTTTCATCCTATATCTCCTACAAAAAAGCGAAGAACAATATTGCTTGATATGCTACTTAAAATATTTCACTTGAATTATACGTCAAATATTTCATTTCAAATTTTATGTAAAATAAATGTCTCCAAAGTCAGATTATGATATTATAAAGTAAGTTTTTTTTGCTATAATTATTTTACTAATACACTTTTCCAAACAACCTTCACTAGAAAGGAACTAATCATGGATCTTTTTTCTGCTGCCTTTGATTCCAATAAATATGCCCCTCTCGCTGAACGAATGAGACCAAGAAACCTAAATGAATATCTTGGACAAGATAATATTTTAGGCCCTGGAAAACTCCTTCGTCGGGCTATTGAAGCAGATCGATTAAGCTCAATAATTCTATACGGTCCGCCAGGGACTGGTAAAACATCACTTGCTTATGTAATCGCCAATAGCACTACATCCAGATTTGTCCGTATTAACGCCGTTACTGCTGGAGTCAAAGAAATACGAACTGTCTTAGATGAAGCAGAACAAAATCTCCATCTCTATCAGAAAAAGACTCTTGTCTTTTGTGATGAAGTACATCGTTTTAACAAGGGACAACAGGATGTTTTGCTTCCAGCAGTAGAAAAAGCAACAATTACATTCATTGGAGCAACCACTGAAAATCCTTTTTTTGAAATAAATTCAGCTTTATTAAGCAGATCTACCCTTTTCAAATTATCACCTCTAACAAATAAAGAAATAGAGTACGGAATCAAACAGGCACTCACAGATAAAGAACGCGGACTAGGAACCTATAATGTCAACATCAGTAATGAAGCACTGTTACACTGGATTGGCTATGCTGAAGGTGATTTGAGACGAGCCCTTAATGCCCTGGAACTTGCTGTTCTTACTACCCCTCCTACAAATGGCATTAGGTATATTGACTTAAGCATTGCTGAAGAATCAATCCAACAAAAATCCTTCCATTATGACAAAGCAGGAGACAACCATTATGATATTATATCAGCAATGATAAAAAGCATGAGAGGATCTGATCCTGATGCAGCACTCTACTGGCTAGCCGTTCTTCTCGAATCAGGTGAAGATCCGAAATTCATAATGAGAAGAATCATCGTCCATGCATCAGAAGATGTCGGTCTAGCTAACCCTACCGTCATGCTACAAGCCCATGCAGCCTCAAACGCCCTTGAATGGATCGGGCTTCCTGAAGCACGAATACCAATGGCCCAAGCAGTACTTGCCATTGCAACCGCACCCAAAAGCAACTCCGTTATTACAGCTATAAATAATGCCGTGAATTATGTAAAAAGCAATCCCACTGGTCAAGTACCAGCTCACCTAAGAGATTCACACTACCCAGGTGCTGAAAAACTAGGGCATGGGAAAGGATATCTTTATCCCCATTCCTACCCTGAAGGATGGGTTGAACAGCAATATCTCCCTGATATAGCAAAAAACGTAAAATTCTATCTTCCTACAGGAAAAGGTCAGGATAAAAACTCAGGTAACTAGCATTCACTGCTAGTTACTCAAAGATATTAATAACCTAGCTTTTTTTATCAAAAAACTAGGTTATTATTTTTATGTATTTTTACATGATTATAGTACGCAATCTTTTAAAATATAGCTATCAAACTAGCGATGATTTTTTTTGTTTTTTGCAA
>JBAYAL010000400.1:0-2590 GCA_041669825.1 Eubacteriales bacterium
CAATTGAAATTGCTTCTAAATCCTATGAAGGGGTATGTCAGCGTGAACAAACAGGTGAATGTAAATTTACATACAAAGAATAGATTTACTAAGTTAAGCAGTGAAAACTATTTACTTACTGACTGATAATGGATTTTATTATCAGTAATAGAGATTATGGTATAATATTTATTTAATCAAGTAGTTGCTAAATTTAATTGTGTAAATTTAAAATAAAAAGTAATTAAATCACAATTATGTTTAAGTGGTTGTAAATTAGTTATTTAATTATTGGCAGTAAAATCTATTTTTAGGAAAAGAGTGATATTGTGAAAAATGAAAATATAAAGCTCCATCTCTTATTAACCTTCATGAAAATTGGCTTGTTTACTTTTGGGGGTGGTTATGCAATGATTGCCCTTATTGATAGTGAATGTGTGGAGAAAAATAAATGGATAACATCAGATGAGTTGATGGATGTGACTGCTATTGCTGAGTCAACGCCTGGGCCGATTGCTATTAATTGTGCCACCTTTGTAGGTTATAAACAAGCTGGTTTTTGGGGTTCATTAATTGCTACTTTTGGGATTGTCTTTCCTTCTTTCATGGTTATGTATATTGTTTCCATGTTTTTAAAACAATATATAGAGATCCCACTCATTGCCAATGCATTTAAGGGTATAAAAGTTGCTGTAAGTATTTTGATATTGGGTGCAGGAATGAAAATGTTTCAAAAAATGTGGAAACAGATGAAAAAGCAAGGAAAAAAATTGCCTCTGCTTTTTGTATTGTGTGGGTTTGCACTGATGTTGATTATTGATATTTTCACACTAAGATTTTCAACGATCTATTTGATAATGATTGCCGGAATTTTTGGTTTTTTGTTATTTCGTAAGGGTGGGGCTGCCAAAAGACAAGGAAGTGAAACACGATGATTTATTTAGAGTTATTTCTTGCCTTTCTTAAGGTAGGTTGTTTTGCTTTTGGAGGAGCATATGGAGCAATCCCGCTAATTCAGGAAGTTGTGCTTTTTCATTCTTGGATTGACCCGGAAACATTACTTTATTTTATTGCTGTTAGTGAATCGACACCTGGTCCTATCATGGTTAATCTTGCTACTTATGTTGGAAGTCAGCAGGGAGGTATATTCGGGGCAGTTGTTGCTACTGTGGGTGTAGTACTTCCTTCCTTTATGATTATTTTGTTAATAACAGCGGTGTTTAAAGGATTTTTAAAAAATAGAAATATACAGGCGATTTTAAAAGGAATAAAACCTGCACTTATAGGAATAATTATTGCCACTGGTGTCTTTATTATTTATGATGATTTGATAAGCTGTTCTCTTGTTTCACATCCTACTATAGATTGGCGTGGTGCAATTATTTTTGGTATTCTTCTTTTGTCAATAATTTTAAATAGGAAGTTTTTTAAAAAGAGTATTTCCCCTATTTCCTTAATTCTTATTTCTGCTTGCATTGGAATGGTTTTTTACTCAATATAGCATATTCGTGGGATATTAAATCCTGTGACTATTTCGTATATTCTGTTTTACTGTGAATTATTTTCATTCGAAAAAGTGCAGAAGGCTGGAATCTATAAATAATTCAATTATATTAGTTTAGTTAAAATCACCCAGATTGACAGTCAAAAAAAAGCACTATTCAAATATATATGATTTGAATAGTGCTTTTTTGTAATATATTTTTAGTATATGTTCAGGTATAAGTTATCAATTATTTATAAAAACATCTTAAATAACTGAAACTTTTTAGCTGCAAATAAATTTCCATAGTATTATTGACAAGCCTGAAACAAAATACTAAATGTTAAAACACTATTAAAGAATAAAACCACTATTATAGGATTTTTGGTGTTTTTTGTCCACGGTTAAGGAATTACATAATGAGGTTGAGTAGAAAAATATTAATTTCTGTAATTTCTGTATTGGTATTTACATTTATAATTTTGGGGTGCTCCGTTCAGGCAAGTATAAAGGACTAATCTTTGGTGTTGGATACACAGCTGTGTATTTGCCGTTGACTGATGTCAATAATAAAATCATAGGTATGATCTTTACCCGTGATTCCAGTAGATTGATCGATACCCTTATTGTTGAAACAACAGCAAGGATAGGTCAAATATCTTCATTTTCTATAGCATTTCTTATTTTTTTCACAGCATTGATTATCAAAAAATATGTCAATAAACCTTTGAAAAATCTGTTGTTTATTTTAAAGAAACTGCTCAGGGAAAGGGTGATTTGAATTTAAGAGTTCAAGAATGATCTAAGGATGAACTAGGTGGAGTAGGGAAGTATTTTAATCCCTTAAAACAATAGAGGATTTGGTTAAGAAAATATTAGTAGGTATTTCAGACACAGATCACCAAGTACAACAGGCTAGTCAAACTGAAGAACTTGAAAGAAAGGTTAAGAGTATAGTTGATAAAGATTTTTCTAACGTGTGTGCTGCTGATAAGAAGGTGTTAGAGACAGCAGGTCTTAAGAATTAAAATAATAATGTAAATTGGTATTGATTTTCATTATCAATTTAAGTATAATTATATCAAGATATGGAACGTAAAAGAAGGAGTTTTGATGATATAAGAAATG
>JBAYAL010000401.1:0-2582 GCA_041669825.1 Eubacteriales bacterium
ACAGCTCCTCCCTCTCCCATTGTCATGTGATGAGGAGGATAGAAACTACTTGTACCGATATCACCAATTGTACCAGTCTTCTTCCATTCACCATCTATAAAATATTCAGAACCAAGAGCATCACAGTTATCTTCAACAAGCCATAGATTATACTTTCTGCAGAAGTTTACAACTTCCTGAATATTAAAAGGATTACCAAGCGAGTGTGCTATCATAACAGCCTTCGTCTTTGGAGAATATGCTGCCTCAAGCTGCTTAACATCTATATTGGATTCTTCAATGCTCATATCTACAAATACTGGTATAGCATTATATTGTATGATTGATGATACAGTTGTTGGGAAACCAGCAGCTACGGTAATTACTTCGTCACCTCTCTGTATAGCTCTGTCACCAAGTTCAGGTGCAGTCAATGCGCTAAAAGCCAAAAGATTTGCAGAAGAACCAGAATTACAAAGTGAGCAGTATTTTACACCAAGCCATTTTGCAAAACGAGTTTCAAACTTATGCGCCCATGGCCCTGCTGTTAGCCAAAAATCAAGAGATGCATCAATTAGATTGACCATTTCTTCTGCGTTAAAGTAACGCCCCCCATAGTTTACTTTTGTTTGTCCTGGTATAAATTTTTGAGATACAGCATGCACCTCTGTAAAATACTCCCTAGTTAAATCTAGGATCTGTGTTTTCAAATCATCTTTTTTTGACATGGAATTTTATTTAAAATTTTACAAAATTTATTTATAATGCTGTAATTATGAACTCACATTATTATCTGATACAGACATAAAAAAGTTCTTCATACAAAAATATCATTATATTCGCTACATCATTTTATTAATTCTAAAAATTTTCGTATTTTATCTAAAAAAAAGTTTTCTATAAACAATAATACAGCAATTATAAGATTAATATAATAAAATAACTTTAAGCTATCTATTTCATCCAGCACACGCTTATATAGATCAAAAAGATCGCGTATATTAAGCATCATCTCTTTATTCGTAACTTTTTTCGGTTGAATATAATAATGATTACAAACATATTCATCTTTCATATTTTCTCTATACAAAAATGAAACTTGTTGCATAAATTTTGCAACAATAAATGTACTTATAACGTTTTTCTGGAATTGAGATATACGCAACGTATTAAGATTCAATAGATACGCCCTAAACTGTTTATACAATTCCACTGGATAGAAATAAAGATTACTCTTATTATAACTCGCTGATTTTTTTTTATTTAATTCACGAGGTCTCATATCTAACAAGTTATAATCCACAATAAACCCGTCAAACCGTTCTCCTATATACGAATTCAATATTTCAAATGGGAAAGGAAAAGAAGGATTTAGTCGTAGATAGTCAGAATCATTAGCACTTTCGCAAAAAAGAGTAGTCTTATAAAAATATCCAGTTGGGTGTTTGCCTAAGTAAGATAATTTTCTTATTGCTTGTCCTCCTGACCGATATTTGGAAAAAACCAATTTGCTTTTTGTCGAATTTAGTCTTATATATCCATATGCAGGTTTTTGATCAATTAAGAAATTAATAAAACTACTTATTCTATCAATTTCTATTATATCTTTATCTAACAACAATAAACAATATTCTGTATCTGATAATGAAAGACATTTCAAATAATTACCAGTCGCTCCAATATTAATATTATTTTGAATAATCTTCAATTTTTCATTCTTTATTGTATTAATACAAGAGTATGATTCATCTGTAGATTTATTATCTAAAACTATAATCCTAAACCGGTTATCTTGGGATAACACTATTTTTTTTAATGTTTCAACTAATTCCTGCCCCATGTTATAAGTAGGAATACAAATAGTTAATATAGCTCCTTTAAATTGTTCCATAATTGATTCACTTTACCCAAATACCCTTTTTATTTTTAAAAAAAACTAAATAAGCTTGGATTGGTGCTATAATTAGTCCATAAAGATTTGACAAAATGATTGCTAGAGGAATACAATAAACTCCAAGCGATAAATATTTTATAAAAAATATACATAAAATAATGAATACTAATGGTGACAGAATACAAAATAGAAATTGCAACTTTAATATACCAGCCCCATTAAGGAAATAGACAAAGAGATTTGCAAACATACTCTCTATTACAAAAAAGGCAACAGTTGCTGATATACTAAATGGTATTTCTGTTATAGAATCTTTCATCCAAATTTTATATACAAAAGAACTAAAAGCTAGCATTAATATTGCGCCACAGATAAAAACGACTAATATCAATGTATATTTCTTCAATTCTTTTTTTATCCACGTTAAATCGCCATTGGTATATGCATCAGTTGCAGCGGACCATAATGGTGTTATAATTATTGAAAAAATCATATTTATGGAGAAGAAATACTTATATGCAACATTATATTGTGTAACCGTATCTGCTCCATAGTATTTTATCATAATAAAATTACTACTTTGGAATAAAATTACTACTGCTATTTGAACAATAAAAAATTTTAAACCTAATGATAGCAAATCTTTTGTATATGAAAAATCTACATATTTAAAAGATGGACAAACTTCTTTATACTTTGTTCTGAATCC
>JBAYAL010000402.1:0-2580 GCA_041669825.1 Eubacteriales bacterium
CAAAAAGCAGATTGCAGCAGGAGGACCTCTTACAGTTACTGATCCAAGAATGACTAGGTATTTTATGACTATACCTGAAGCAAGTCAGCTCGTTATTCAGGCCGGAGCTATGGCTTCTGGAGGAGAGATATTCATTCTTGATATGGGCACACCTGTTAAAATAATTGATTTGGCTAAAGATTTGATTCGACTTTCAGGATTGCAGCTTGATAAAGACATAAAAATTAAAGTGTCAGGAATACGTCCCGGAGAAAAGCTCTACGAAGAGTTATTGACTGATGAAGAGGGGACTACAGCTACAAAACATAGGCGTATTTTTGTTGCCAGACCAAATGATATTAGTAGTGAAGCAATTGAAAATTTATTAAAGGTAATACGCGAGCAAGGCAGTTATCTGAGCAGGCAAGAAGTCGAAGAGCAAATTAGACTTTTTATACCTGACTTTCGTCAGGAAGCATGTCTGGCAAGCGCTAAATAAGGAGGAATAATTCATGTTGAAAGTAAAACAGGTTATTACTGAAAAAGATGTTACAGCATTTCAGTTAAAGAAGAAAGTACTGGACCATACTGCCGTGGTTGGAGTTATAGGTCTGGGGTATGTAGGCCTTCCACTTGCCGTAGAAAAAGGTAAAGTAGGATTTTCTGTGCTTGGTTTTGAATTGGATCACGAAAAAGTAGCCAAGGTAAACGCTGGTCAGAACTATATTGGAGATGTAAAGGATGAAGAGCTCAAAGATTTGGCAAAGCGTGGAATGATAAAAGCTACCACGGATTTTTCCCTTATGTCTAAATGTGATGTAATTATTATCTGTGTTCCTACTCCACTAACTGTTACCAGAGATCCTGACACTTCTTATATGGAAGCAGCATCAAATGAAATAGTAAAATATATGCGTCCAGGTCAGATAATAACTCTAGAAAGTACCACTTATCCTGGAACTACCCAAGATGTGATACTTCCTATCTTGGAAAAATCTGGGTTAACAGCAGGAAAAGATTTCTTTCTTGCCTTTTCACCAGAGCGAGTAGACCCAGGTAATAAACGTTTTTCTACCAAGAATACTTCTAAGGTAGTAGGTGGACTAACTCCTATTTGTCTGGAAATTGCTGTTACTCTATACGAACAGACCATAGTAAATGTTGTACCTGTAAGTTCTCCCGCAGCTGCCGAGCTTACCAAGGTTTTTGAAAATACCTACAGAGCAGTAAATATTGCACTTGTTAATGAAATGATGCTTCTTTGCGATAGAATGGGAATAGATGTATGGGAGGTCGTGGAAGCAGCCTCAACTAAACCATTTGGCATTCATACTTTTTACCCCGGACCTGGGGTAGGGGGCCATTGTATTCCTATTGATCCGTTCTATCTTACTTGGAAAGCAAGGGAATATGATTTTCATACCAGATTCATTGAGCTTGCCGGGGAAATAAATGTTGAAGTAACAGAATACGTAGTTAGCAGAGTAGCTAGAGCGCTTAATGAAATAGAGAGAAGTATTAAGGGAGCAAAAATACTGATTTTGGGTGTTGCCTATAAGAAAGATATTGAAGATATGAGAGAATCACCTGCCCTTAATATTATCGAACTTCTTAGAAAAGAAGGAGCAAAATTATCATATTATGATCCTTTTGTTTCCAGGATAGAACCTCATGGTGGGAGCACCCAGCATATGGAGAGTATAAAGTTGACTGATGAAGCCTTGACTTCTGCAGATGTAGTGCTTATTATTACGGATCATAGCGACGTAGATTACAATAGAGTGGTTGAGAAAGCCAGACTTGTAGTTGATACTCGTAATGCAACTAGAGATGTAGAAATAATGAGAGAAAAGATAGTTAAAATCTGATTTGTTTTTTGAAAAATGAAAATTATTCTTATGGAGTGGAAAATATGATTAAAAAGAAAAAACTTGGATTTGGAATAATTGGTTGTGGAAGAATATCAGCGAAGCATACAGAATCAATAATGGCTATTGATGAAGCTGAATTGCTTGCCGTATGTGACATAATACCAGAAAAAGCTCAGAATTATTCTGAAAAATACGGTGCTAAGGCTTATACGGATTATAAAGAGTTGCTAGCCAGAGATGATATAGATATAGTAACCATTGCCACTCCTAGTGGTAGCCATGCTAGTATTGGAATAGATGCAGCTAGAGCAGGAAAACATGTAATGGTAGAAAAGCCCATGTCCATGACACTCAAAGATGCAGATAGCCTTATTGCAGCTTGCAGGGAAGCGGGAGTAAAACTGGGTGTTATCCATCAGAACCGTTTTAATAAATCCATAAAAACTCTTCGTTCTGCTATGGAAGAAGGTCGGTTTGGAAAACTAACCCACGGACAGGCAACGGTCAGGTGGAACAGAAATGATGATTATTACAAACAGGCCCCTTGGAGAGGAACACGTCTCCAGGATGGTGGAGTTTTAATGAATCAATCAATTCATAATATTGATTTATTGCAGTGGATGTTTGGCCCAGCTGAATCTGTGTTTGGATATACAGCAACTGCCATGAGACCTATAGAGATGGAAGACGTTGCAGGTGCTATAATTAAATTTAAAAATGGAGCTATTGG
>JBAYAL010000403.1:0-2567 GCA_041669825.1 Eubacteriales bacterium
ATACGATTGAGAATAAGCCTGGCTATGTAGGTACTACCAAAGTTTTAGGAACCGCTGAGCGCCTCGATGCTAGGGAACATGGATTTGCTCAGTTGGTTAACCATACTTCCAATAAAGATTGGTCAGGTGAGTGGGGCCAATTAATGAAAGAAGTCGTAGAGGAAAAAGCTCAAGTTATTTCCCAATTTAGCGAAGAACAAAAGGAAAATTTTCAATGGGGAAACGCTCTAGTAATGGCTTCTGACCAATGGCACGTGAATTTAGGACCGGACAGATGGGAATCTGTTCCAATTGCAAAAGATAAATTGGAACTTCCAGCTGAAGAAATGACAATCAAATTAAAGAAAGTTGCAAAATGGTATGGGATAGAACAAATCGGAGTATGTGAGATTACAGATGACATGAAGCCTTATTTCTTTAAAATTGGAAGAACAAAAGGGACATTACGGGGTGGCTATGATGGTTATGAAGATGACGGAAGAGAAATCCCCTGGCCATACCCCCATAAATATTGTATTGTCTTAGGTAATTTCGAAGATTTACAAGGAACCAAAGGCAATACTGGGGCATTGAATAATGTAAGCGTAGCAACAGAATGTAGTGATGATGATATATACCCAATTTATTTAGAAAGTATAATTCGTAGCTTGGGTTATGACGCCAAAGCACAACATATTGGAGGAACGGAAGACTTCCTACAAGCTCCTTTTGCTGTAAAAGCAGGTTTGGGAGAACTAGGAAGAAATAACTTGCTCGTTTCACCTTTTGGAGCACATATTCGACTTGCTTCTGTAACGACGAATATGCCGTTAGTTCCTGATAACCCCATTGATATAGGATTACAAGAATTTTGCAAGAACTGTAAGAAGTGTGCTGAAAACTGTCCGGGGGAAGCCATATCGATGGCAGATGAACCTGAAGAAATAAATGGAACTCTTCGTTATAGTATTGATCCGCTAAAATGTTCAAGATATCGTTTTGTTTATGGGTGTGCAACGTGTGCGGCAGTATGTCCTTACTCTAAGGAAGATAACCTTGTGCATAGTTTGGGTCGTGTAATAGGACGCAATAAAACAGGTGGTACATTATTGAAAAAACTAGATGATCTTTTCTATGGCAGTAACCCTGTACCAAGAAGTATAGATGACTTTGCACCTTGGAGTTAAAAAAATAATGGAAGGAGAATTGATATGTCTTTATTACTATTTATAGCGGGAATTTGTGTTGGATTTTTAGCAAAATATTTATGGGATACAAAGCAAGACAAAAACCTACAGTTCAAATGGTGGCAATACTTATTAATGATTTGTTGGACGTTATGGGTAGGTTTTGGAATTATATTTGTTGTATTAAGTCTTGCTGAATATGAATCAAGAGCAGCTGGTTTAGCAGCCTTAATATTTGGGGGGGTAGCTATCATAGGATTTGTTGTCTTGCGGGCATTGTATTTACGTCAAAATAGCATTCCAGCTGAAAATAAAAAATCATCGACAATAGCATAAGCATTTAAGAATTAAGGGCCGAATCATATTCGACCCTTAACTGAATAATTCATAATAAGAGGCAACAAATGAAACAATATCAAAAGATCATACTCGTAGCCATTCTCCTAATAAGTATTTTATATTATAATTTCTCCTCGTCAGGCATCATTAATGGGACCATGAGAGAACTTGCCCCGGAGGCAACTGAGTTTGAACTTATCAGTGGGGATTACTACAAAGCATACAAAGGTAGCGAACTTATTGGTTACATTGGCACTGAACAGGCAATCGGTTATGCAGGTCCTATAGAAGTTATGACTCTTATTGGAACCACAGGCATAGTAGAAGATTTAATTGTTACCCAAAATGTAGAAACTCCTTCATTCTTTTCTAGAGTTATGGCAAACGGTTACTTAGATAAATTTGTACGGAAAAACGTAACGGATGAATTCCAAGTCGATAAGGATATTGACGGCATTACAAATGCTACTTATACCTCCAATGGAATTGCGAATGCAGTGAAGAAGACAGCCCACAACATCGCAATTAACCAATTATCTTTGGAAGTTCCGCATAACCAGAAGATGAATTTCCCCAAAGAAAATTTCATAATATTGGGATTAATCGCTTTGACAATTGTATTAGATAGATTCGGCTATAGCAAACTGAGATATATAACTCTTTTATTCGGCCTTATCTTTATAGGATTTTTACAAAAATCCCCAATATCGCTTGGCAATATTGCTACGATAATTTCAGGAAATATTCCTAGTTTCAGTGAAATACCATTCTGGTTCTTAATGGTTATAGGGCTCCTGGTAATCATAATAGTAACCGGTAAAAATCTCTATTGTTATTGGTTATGTCCGTTTGGTGCTATAGCTGAGGTAACAAGCAAGCTCGGTAAAGTAGGTGGCATATCCTATCATGTTTGTCCTAAAAAGAGACAGCAACTAAAATATATGCGCCTGATTTTTGCTTGGGGTGCATTAGTATTCGGATTTTTGATTGGAAATCCGAGTATAAGTAGTTACGAAATATTTGCTCCCGTCTTTGCACTAGAAGGAACAAGTTTTCAATGGA
>JBAYAL010000404.1:0-2547 GCA_041669825.1 Eubacteriales bacterium
AAAAGCTCTTAAACCCGCTTGTTTAGCGACTTTAAGAGCTATTGCTTTCTGGTGCCGGTGGTCGGACTCGAACCGACACGTCCATAAGACACGGCATTTTGAGTGCCGCACGTCTACCAATTCCATCACACCGGCAAAATATTTTATATGTCCCATCCACAGATTAGTAAATCCATACATGTGACTTTTATATACTATCACCAAATTTTCTTTCGGTCAAGAAAAATTTAATTAGACTTTAGACATTATGGCTTTTTTAATATGTAATACCACTAAAGTATATTAAAGCATATAATTATCCATTATATTCTAAATATCCTATCTTCCAATAATATCGGTTAAGATTTCATGTGCTTCTTCTACCTCGGATTCAGGTACAAGAATCTCTACAGAAACATTTTCATGCTCAGAAGTTCCTATAGCTCTAAGTTGAACTAGTAGTCCTTCTTCTGATAAATTCTTTTTATATTTTTCTGCAAGTCTTTTATTCTGCGCAATGTAAATTACTGTCCACATGGTTAAACCTCCCGAATAAAATAATACTAATTATTTATATTTTTCATCTAAAGCGATTTTAACATTTGGAGGAACAAATTCTTTGACACAAGCTTTTAAACTCGCTGCCCATTTTATCGAACTTGAACTAATAAAAGAGAATTCACTCTGGGTCATTAAAAATATTGTTTCAATATCAGGCGCAATTTTTTTATTCATTAACGAAAGTTGAAATTCATATTCGAAATCTGAAATTGCTCTTAATCCTCTAATTAAAGCTACTGCTCCATTATTACGCGCAAAATCAACAGTAAGTCCTTCAAAAGACATAATTTCAACATTATCCATATCTTTTGTTTCAAACTGAAGTAATGCCTGTCTTTCCCTTAAATTAAAGAGAGTTTGCTTATTAGTATCATAAGCAACAGCAACAATTACCTTATCAAACATTTTGACAGCTCTGTGCAAAATATCTAAATGACCATATGTTACAGGATCGAATGTACCAGGATAAACTGCAATGCGCACCTCTAATTCTCCTCCATATTTAACATTATATCATTTGTTAAATTTTTCCTTATTTTTACTGCATATTTATTACATTACTTTTTCCATTTTACATTATTATTACCCAATAGTACAATAAGCTCGTTTTCAAGCAGTGCTGAATCATTTACATAATATTTTCTACCAGCATCAAATAATTGCTTTGTTTCCTCAATGTAGAATAGAACGGAATTTTCACCAGAATACTTTTTCAAAATATTAAAAATTTTATTTATCAACTCCTTTTCTTCTACCATTAATTTGATAAACAATTTCTTTTTTACTCTTCCACTTTGTTCTCTTCTCTGGTCCTTATATTTATCAATTGGAGTAATACTTTCAGCAAAGATTTTCTTTTCATCTTCATTGATGTAGTATCTCCCTTTTATAACAACTATATCATCATTACCCAGATTTACTACTTCGGGAAAAACCCTTGGGAAAATAAGCACTTCAATAGTCCCTGACAAGTCTTCCAAATAGAAACTGGCCATCATTTCGCCTTTTTTAGTTATATTCTGTTTATAAGAAGTAATTATTCCAGCCAAGATAACTTTTTTCTCCATCTGGCTTTCTAAACACGTCAAAACATTAGAATCGACTATTTTATTTATCCGCTCAACCACCCCATCTAATGGATGGCCAGACAAATATATTCCAAGAAATTCTTTTTCCATTTTCAGTATATCATTTGAGGGTATTTCCTGTATATCAGGGAGTATCAATTCCTCTTCAAAATTGCTATCTAAATCGAATAAAGACATTTGACCTGATTGACGGTCTTTCTGTCTATTTTGAGCCAATTCCAATGCCTGATCAAGGACCCTAAAAGCCTGTGCTCTGGAACACAACGATTGAAAAGCTCCTGCTTTTATTAAACTTTCCATAACTCGTTTATTTATTACTTTCGAGTCTATTCTAACAATAAAATCATAAAAAGATTCAAACAACCCTTTGTTTCGTTCTTCAATTATCTTTTCCAGAACATGAATACCAACATTGCGAATTGCTCCCATTCCAAAACGAATAGAGTTTTTTTCAATAGTAAAATCAGCAAAACTATACTGGACATCAGGCGGAAGAACATCAATTCCACTGCCGCGCGCTTCCTGAACGTAAAACGATATTTTATCAGAAGATCCAATTACAGAGCTTAACAAAGCCGCTATGAATTCAAGGGGATAATTCGCCTTCAAATAAGCCGTCTGGTAAGAAATAAGTGCATATGCCGTAGCATGTCCTTTATTAAAACCATATTCAGCAAATTTTGCCATTAAGTTAAATATCTCTTCTGCTTCTGTTTTTTCCATTCCAAGGCGCAATGCTCCCTGAACAATATACTGTCCAGTTTCATCCTTCAGTCCATGGATAAAACTCTTTCTTTCTTCCTCCATTATTGCTTTACTCTTTTTTCCCATAGCCCTTCTAAGCAGATCTGCACGACCAAGGGAATAACCAGCAAGATCCCTAGCAATTTGCATTACTTGCTCCTGATAAACAATAATT
>JBAYAL010000405.1:0-2545 GCA_041669825.1 Eubacteriales bacterium
TGACCCGGAATCAGTCCTAATAGGAGAAGTGTGGGAAGATGCTTCTAACAAGGTTAGCTATGGAAAATTAAGAGAGTATTTCTGGGGAGAAGAGCTTAATTCAACAATTAACTACCCTTTCAGAAAAATATTTATAGATTATTTAATGAGAAAATCAGATGCTACTGATGTTCATTCTAAAATAATGAGTATTTATGAAAATTATCCTGTTGAGAATTTTTATGCAAATATGAACATAATTGGAAGTCACGATACAGTTAGAATACTTTCTGTCTTGGGTGAAGCACCTCCTGAAGATGAACTGACTGAAGGAGAAAAAGAAGCATTCAGATTATCTCCATTGATGTTGAAAAATGCTGTTAAAAAATTAAAAATGCTAAATCTAATTCAGATAACTTTTCCTGGAGTACCTTGTATTTATTATGGGGATGAAAGTGGATCGGAAGGTTATTCAGATCCCTATAATAGGGGAACATATCCATGGGGAAAAGAAAACCTAGAGATTCAGGATTGGTATAAAAAAACTTTAAAAATGCGTAGAGAATATGAAATCTTACAGACAGGTGAATTTGAGTCCTTTTGTCTGCCTGAAAATATTTATGGCTTTCGTCGCTTTAATGAGGATGAAGAAATAATAGTATTACTAAATCCCGAACCCTTGCAGAGTAAAAAAATAGAAATAAAAATGTTTTTAGAAAAAATTAAATCTAAAAAACGGGATATAAGTAATTATAATAATGGGAAGCATAACACAGAATATAACAACGCAGAATTTAACAATAACAATAACAATAACAATAACAATAACAATAACAATAACAATAACAACAATAATAATAATAATTTCGAGAATCAGGAAGAAGATACTTTATTATCACTAATAGATTTGGTTGATGGAAGTAATTTGGAAATCGATAATACTACTGATAAGGAATCTATGATTATAATAGAGCCGCTGGCTGCGAGGGTTTTGTATAGAAGATTTGTTAAGAAAAGCAATTGTTCCGTAGAAATTAGTCGTTCCTGCAGTTTGCTTATGCATATATCCTCTCTTCCTTCTAAATGGGGAATAGGTGATTTGGGCGAAGAGGCCTACAAATTTGCTAAATTTTTATCTCTGTCCGGACAGAAGATGTGGCAGATTCTTCCCTTGAATCCGGTTGGAAGTGGCCTTTCACCATATCAAAGCTTTTCAGCTTTTGCGGGAAATACAATTTTTATAGATATTGAGAGTCTTCAAAGGGATGGACTTGTACAAGAAGACTTGGCAAATGAATTTTTAGAGTGTTTGTCTAATAGTGGGGGGAGAGATTATACATTAGTAGAGGAGTGTAAAGAAAAAATATTTATCCAGGCTTTTGAAGAGTTTAAATTAAATATTAATAGTCGGAAATCTGACTTATCAGGATTGTTGTCAGTGGGAAATTTTGAAGAGTTTAAGAAAAATAACGATTATTGGTTAAAAGACTATGCTATATTTATGGCCTTGAAGAAATTTTACAAGGGAAAACCTTGGTATTGTTGGGAAGACGGGGTAGCAAATAGAGAAAAAAAGGTATTAAGTAGATTTGAAAAATGTTTAGAAAATGATATAGATTATTATCAATTCCTACAATATGTATTTGACTATCAGTGGGGGAATTTAAAAAAATATGTAAATAGCCTGGGAATTAGAATAATCGGTGATTTGCCAATTTTTGTTTCTACAGATAGTTGTGATGTTTGGGCTAATAAAAATGACTACTATTTAAGTGAGGAAGGACAACCAATGAGTGTTGCAGGAGTACCTCCTGATTATTTCAGCGAAAACGGGCAGCTTTGGGGGAATCCTGTGTACAACTGGAATGCCATGGAAAAAAATAATTATGCCTGGTGGAAAGAAAGAATTAGGTTTGCTTTGAAACGTCTAGACTTTATTCGATTGGATCATTTTCGGGGGTTTGAGGCATACTGGGAGGTTCCAGGGGGAGAGGAAACTGCTGTAAACGGTACATGGATAAAAGGACCAGGAAAAAAGTTTTTTGAAGAGATGGCTAAAGAGTTTGGAAAACTTCCTTTCATAGCAGAGGACTTAGGATTAATAACGCCTGAAGTAAATATACTGAAAAATATTTTTGATTTTCCGGGAATGAAAGTGTTACAGTTCACAGCTTCTGAAAAGATAAGTGAACATGGAAAAGAATCTAATACAGTTTATTATTCTGGAACACACGATAATGATACTCTTGTCGGATGGTACAGGAATACTATTTTAAAAGGTTGCAGGGAAAATGATTTTAAGGCAATAGAGGTTTGTAAAAAATATATTGAACTCCTTTACGCCTCTGGGTCAAAGTTGGTTATAATTCCTGTCCAAGATATACTCGGTCTGGATAGCAGTGCGAGGATGAATATTCCAGGAACAACGGAGGGTAACTGGCAGTGGAGAGTAAAAGAGGGAAGTCTTACTGATGAAATAGCAAAATGGTTGGCTCATATTGCAGAAAAATATAGTCGTTAAAATAAACCTGATAATGGTGATGGAATAAAGATTCTAGCCCTAACA
>JBAYAL010000406.1:0-2539 GCA_041669825.1 Eubacteriales bacterium
AAGAATATTTAATTGCGTATTTTTAGAGCTAATGCTATAATATTTTTATCATACCCCCTATGGGTATCAATCAAACAAGGCAGGTGATCTTTTATGGAAAGCATCTCTCTTATCATTGCCTTCTCAGCAGGAATATTGTCATTTCTTTCCCCCTGTGTCCTTCCACTAATTCCTGCATATATAAGCTACTTAACTGGTACTGCCTTATCTGAAATAAATACTGGACAAGCTAAATTAAACCTTATGCTAAAATCCTTTGGCTTTGTTTTAGGGTTTTCTGTAATATTTATAGTTATGGGTGCTTCTGTCAGCACGCTTGGTCAAGTTTTTGCGGAAAACCAGTATATCATAAGAAAAGTCGGGGGAGTAATAATTATATTAATGGGACTTCACCTGATGGGACTGCTTAAAATTAACTTTCTCTATCGTGAAAAAAGGTTGTTTCCTTTTGCAGACAAAAAAAATAGTATCAGCTCTGTTTTTATAGGAATGGCTTTTGCAGCAGGTTGGACTCCCTGCATCGGACCAATTCTATCCACCATTCTGCTTTATGCCTCTAGCATGGAGACAATCTGGAGTGGAATTATTCTTCTCTTGGTTTATTCCCTCGGTCTAGCTATCCCATTTTTACTAACTGCCTTAGCAATAAACAGTTTTGCACGTTTTTTTAACAAATTTTCCAGATACCTTCCAGCTGTGTCAGTAATAAGCGGAATTTTAATAATCTTAACTGGCCTTTTAATCTTTTTCAACAAACTAAATATCTTAAGCCATTATTTTGATTTCTTTAACTTATAATAGAATGGAGAAAAAAATGAAAAGAAAAATATGGTTACTAGTAAAGATTTCCTTACTTGTTATAATAGTTTTATACTTTTACAATTATTATAATGGTACCATCAATTCTTCCCCAGAAAATACTAACCAAGATACCGTGACTAACACCTCTGAATTAAATCTAGCTGAAAACTTTACCCTTACAGATTCGAATGGAAATCAGGTATCATTAACAGATTTTAGAGGAAAAAATGTTTATATCAATTTCTGGGCTTCATGGTGTGGACCATGCAAAAGCGAAATGCCTGACATCCAAAAAATATCTCAAGAATATAAAGACGACCTAATAGTCCTAGCCGTAAATGTAGGTGATTCGCAAAATACAGTCCAAGATTTCATAACCCAAAACAATTATGATTTTACTGTATTACTAGACACAAATATGGACGTAGCACGTCAGTATCAGATTACTACAATTCCTGTTTCGATATTTATTAACAAAGATGGTGTAATTATATCCAAGAGAATTGGAGCAATTTCAGAAAGTCAAATGAAATCATATATAGAAAAACTCTAATTTTCATAACTTTACTGCGCCCTAAACACAACAGAAATAGTTGTACCTCTGCAGCTTGAATCAATATTTATTTTAGCATTATGTCTTTGAGCAATACTTTGACAAATAGATAATCCCAGACCAGTGCCCTTTTCTTTTGTCGTAAAAAAAGGATCTCCTATTTTATTTAGAATTTCAGGCGCAATTCCTTTCCCCTCATCCTGTACTGCAAGTACAATTTGACTATTCATTTTTAAAGTTTTAATAATAAGCTTTTGTCCTTCATCCATAGCTTCTAATCCATTACGAACTAAATTAAGAATAAGCTGACGAATTTCTTTTGGATCCATAAGTATTTCTGAAATATCCCCCAACTCCAAATAGACAGTTTTGTTATTTTGCATTGCATCTGCCTGAAGTAATGGGAACAAGGTATTTATAAGCGAATTAAGGCTATTTCTTTTCAAATCGAGACTTTTATTTTTGGCAAAGGAAAGATATTCAGTAATAATATCGTTCACCCTATCCAGTTCTTCAATCATCAAATCAAAATAGCTTTTATACATATTACACTCTTCTTTACCGCCAAGTATCTGTAGAAAGCCACGTACTGTAGCCATGGGATTTCTAATTTCATGGCCTATTCCAGCAGCCATTTCTCCCATAATATGAAGGCGTTCCAAACGCTCCATTTTCTTTTCTAGATTTTTCTTTTCTGTAATATCTACTGCAATTTCTACAACACCCTTAATATTACTATTTATTCCAAAGACCGGATATGCCGTTATTTCCCAAATAATACCATCAGGTGTTATCTGCTCACCTCTATGAATATTACCAGTTTGCATTGTTTTAACCACTGGACATTCAACACACGGACCATTACTGTTATCCATCCATATCTCATAACAATAGTGGCCGACTACTTGATCCCTTGTCAATCCTTTTTGCTTCGATATTTTGTTATTGTTCCATATAATCTTCATATCAGTATCGAGATAAACCACTATTTCAGAAATCGAATCAAGAATAATATTTTTATCCCTTTCGAGCTGAATAAATGCTTCCTCCAACCTAATATTTTCTGATAAATTCCGTACAATTACCTGTACTCCCTTATTTCCATTAAAATTAAATTTAACTGCCTGGACCCCCACATGAATAACTGTTCCATCCAAAAGATTATGCTTTTGTTTAATAAATGGA
>JBAYAL010000407.1:0-2536 GCA_041669825.1 Eubacteriales bacterium
CAGATTCCCTTGACTTTACAATTTCCTGTTGGGTATTATATTCTGAATCTACCTTAGAATAATCAATATATGATATTTGTCCCTGATCATATTTAGCTTCCGCATTTTGGTATTCAAATTCCTTAGTCTTAAGAGTTGATTCTTCGGAGACTAAATCCCTTTGTTTACTAATGATATCCTTATAGAGTTGGAAAAAGGTATTTTCTAGCTGTCTTTTGTCTTCTGCTTGATCATTTTTCGTAATGTAGAGGGCTTTCTCTGCCTGAAGATAATTATCGGAATCAGAGCCATCATCTTCTTCAGCTCTTGTCAAAGTGTGTTCCTTCATTCTAATATCTATTACGCCCAACCTTAAAGTGGTTGAGTTATCAAACACACTCTGCAAGTCTTTCTCATAGCTAACAGCAATCTTACTGATTTCAGCAGTGTCCACCTCTGGCAAACCTGCTAGTTCTAGCTCAGCACTATATTTGCGTCCTATTAGCAAATTGATCTGATTGAGCAGCTCCTTCTGTTGATCCAAAAGCGCCTGTCTGGCATTAATCGTAGTATTCAGAGTTGTCTCTGCTGTCACTACCTCAAGTTGGGAAACCATTCCCAGCTCCTTTTGAAGCTTAACCGCCATTAGGTTGAGATTGAGCATTTTAATAGCCTCATCTAGCTTGGTTATTTCATGACCTAACGTATAATAACCCATGTAGGCACACTCTGCTCCCCAAGTTACGCTATCAATCGTTGCTTCTGTCCCTATTTTTGCTTTATTCAGTGTTTCTTGCAAATCCTCAGCTTGCCTTTGATAAGCCTTTTCTCCGTTATCAAGACCCTCGTCAAGTTGCTCAAGTGAGGCTTCTATCTGGTTTAACTGACCTGTAAGCGACTCTCTGGTAGAACTTAAGCTAGTTACTGAAGCTGCGAGATAATCCCTTGATTTAACAAAGTTACTGTCCATATAGGTCAATACTGCAGCTACTTCAGGGTCTGTTACTGTCGGTGAAGCCGGAGCAGAACCTAAACTAGCAAGTTGCGAGCTCATAATAGCTACTGAGGAATCAACTGAATTGATTGCTCCAATCATGGTATCCCTGGCACTTTGCAAATAGGTTTTTCCCGCATCAGATATGCTTTCTTTGGCTTCAAGAGTAGCATTCCACGAAGCTTCAAGTTGCTTTTCAGTTAACTGGCTAATAAGCACATTGGCGTTTTCTTTTTCTACCAAGGCCTGTATGTTATCAAATTCCAAGGTAACTTTTTCTTGATCAGTAACAGAATCAGCAAAAACCAATGGCACATTGACTAACATAACCAAGACTGTGAATAAAGCAACAAACCTAACTCTCTTTCTCATAATACCCTCCTTCCAAAACTGACTGATGAGTCAGTTTTGTTATATCTTACTTCTATATCCTTTTTTAGTCAATACCTTTTAAATAATTACCATATTTTGCTTTTTTGGCAGCTCAATAGTTCCCATAAACCCCTAAAATGAATAACCATTTGGTTACTTTAGTATATTAAAAAAAGTAACTGGATAGTTACCTTACCTAAATTATTATACACTACTTCTACAGCCCGTCAAGTTATATTTTTGTATTTTTAATCTTATCCAGTATTTTTTAGCCTTTTGACCCATAAATATATTAATTTATAATTAATATACATTTAATTCAGTACTAGTACAATCTACATTTCAAAAAAACAGGCCCAACAGACCTTTAAAATTGCCTAATCGAGCCTTGTCCTATTTTATTATAATACTGTCCTTTAAACTTATATATTGCTCTTCATATTTTTCAGCCTGGCTTTTTGCTGCATCATAGAGGTTTTGTTCTTCAAGTCTGTTGTCCTCAAAGTATTTCCCTACATGATAATAAGTTTCTTCCCTGTATTTATATTTATTTACTAAGATTTCTTGCATTTGGGATATTTTTTCTCTATCAGTTTTATCTATACTATCAGCAATATTTAACTCCTGGATTTCCAAGGTTGATTTTCTGACCTGATCTACTCCGTCAGCGGCGGCTTCTATGATCTTCTCATCCTCGTTCGTCTTACAAGCAGCCATAAAATCATCCCATTTTTGGTTTTCCAAAGTATTTATTTCTTCAATTTTTTGCAGTGTGTCCGTCATCTTTTCCTGAGGTGCCAAAACAAACTTAAATTGAAATATAATTACTCCTACTACTATTATAAAGGCCAGCACCATTAGGAGCATTATTCCCGCCCCGGAGCCTGTTTTATTTTCTGCCATTTTTAATCCACCTTAATATTATTAAAGAGAAAGAGACCGGCCAAAAGGCCAGCCTCTTTCTTAAGGTTCCAATAAGTCTCAGCCTAAGCCAAGTATTAGAATCTCAGAGTATTGCCTGTAACGAAGTCATTAGTGCCTGTACCATAGATGACTGTTGTGCCATCTGAGATATTCAGTCCGTCAACTGTTACAGTCAAAGTTTTGTTTTCAGCTGGAGCCCAAGTATTAGTTGCGTCAACACCAGCATTGTATTTAACATAGAAATCTTTAGATTGGCCATTACCAAGG
>JBAYAL010000408.1:0-2534 GCA_041669825.1 Eubacteriales bacterium
ACTTTGCGGTTTATCTTCACTAGTTTTGAACCGATAGTATTCATACCAATTGCTATTTTCCAACATAAAAGCAAAGTTGTACTTATTGGGCGATATATAGGTTGTGTCCTTATCGTCCAGGATGTGACTAATTTCGTTTATTTTATCTTTAGTCTTTGTGAAGTAATATCCTCTTTGTTTTATTAAAGAAGTATCCCGACGTTCATTCTGTGCCCATAATAGACACATAGGAAGCATAAAAAAAACAAAAAGGATTCTATATCGCATAAATGTATGAGTACAGATAAATACGAGTTACAACTTACCAAGAATCTTATCCATTACCCAGTTTGTGGTTGTAGCACTAATACCATCACAAGAGCATACAGATATTCCTTGCAAGTGTTCTACTACTGCTTTTATCATATTTTGCTGAATATGTTCCGGATTCTCAGGCTTAAACTGTTGTTTGCCAAATTCTGTATGCAGTACAATCGGGTCAAAAGAGAAGGTTGAAAAACAGAGCATTCCTTTATCTCCAATAATCTCGATGCGATCTTCGCGGGCAGATTCGTGAGCCACAAAACACCATGAACCTGATCCCACAACTCCTGAGTCGAACTGAAAAGAGGCACTAACCGTATCCTCGGCTTTGTATAAACCAGCCCTATTACTTTTATTCCCTTCAGCCTGGAGTATGCAACCCAATATATCTTGCAAAATATCCAGTTGGTGAGAAGCCAGGTCATAAAAATATCCTCCTCCGGATATTTGAGGCTGTACTCGCCATGGAAGATTATCCTTATCATAGTCCGCTGCATAGGGAGGTTGAGCAAAACGAATCTGTACATTTACCACATTACCTATTTCATGATTTTCTATCAGTTCTTTCACCTTTATGAAATAAGGTAATGACCGGCGATAATAGGCCACAAAACAAGGAGTATTTGTTTCCTTTGCTATACGGTTAATGCGAGTACATTCCTCGTAACTGTCTGCCATAGGTTTTTCTATGTATACTGGTTTACCCGCCTTCAAAGACATGATAGCATATGTGGAGTGGGAGGAAGGTGGTGTGGCAATATAGATTGCATTTATATTAGGATCGTCAATCAATTCCTGAGCATCTATATACCATTTTTTTATGCAATGTCTTTCGGCATAATCTTTTGCTTTTTCGGGATTTCTGCTCATCACAGCCTCCACAATAGAGTTCTCAATCATGCTGAATGCTGGCCCGCTTTTTCTCTCAGTCACATCTCCGCAGCCAATAAATCCCCACCTAATAATTTTCTTACTCATTTTGTTTTAACTATCTTATACAAAAATAACAATCTCTTGAGTTGCAAATATATTGTTTTTAATTACTTTTGCCATGAAACTTTGCTATTATTTATAATAGATAATGTGTAATTGTGACCTTCGCTAACTAATTAACAGTAAAAAGACGACAGAATGAATAATCAAATATCTAAGATTGAGTTTTTTAAGCTACGTAGCCTCTCTGGTAAATTATCAGATACATTTAAATTTGTCAATGAAAATTTAAATGTGTTAGTTAAATTAAGCAGCTATATTTTACTACCATTAGCTCTGCTTCTTGGACTTTTTATTGTTGTTCAAAATAAAATAACTGATATGCGGATGCTTATGAGTCTGCCGGAAGGCGAGCTTATTACGCTTCTTGCTTTTGGTCTGTTGGGTATTCTTGTCGCACTATTAGGAGTCAGTATTTTTGTTGCTTTGATTTATACATTAATACATGAGTATCAGGTGAGAGATTCAATATCCTTATTGTCATTGCGGGATATAAAGAAATTGTTAATTGTGAACATAAAAAAAATATGGCATCTAATACCGGTCTTCATCTTGATTTTTGCTGTGTTTTTAGTTTTTACGGGGGTGTTGGCTAAACTGTCTTTCTATACACTCATTGTGACAATTCCTTTATTCTTTATTCTGTCCATACCTTTATCATATACCGGTTATATTTATCTTTATGAAGATATAAAATTATTTCCGGCTGTATGGAAATCATACAAAATAGGAATGCCAACTCTGGGATCTTCCTTTGCGGTAGTTCTTTTTTCAGCCATATTTATATTTATTATATGTATTGTTTCATCAATGCCTTTTTGGGTAGCATCCATAGTGAACAATCTCTCTATTGTTTCAGTACTTGGAGGAGATACTCCTACACTGCCTGGCTATTTTAGCATTTTACTTTATGTCCTTGCAGTATTTTCGATATATGTGCATTATATATCTCAGATTTTTTTAATAATAGCAATGGGATTTCAATATTTCAGCACAACTGTCTCGTGTGCCGAGAAATTGGAAGAAAATCAGGTTTAGTCTTTGTAATATTTTTTATAAATACGTTTATATTCATCACTTTTCAGGAAAGATGTGAGCCATAGATTTAGGGTTTGCAGTAAGACCGGCGATTTTTTGCTTACTCCCCATGAATAAAACTGAGTAAAACTAATTGCAGTTTTTGTGTCTAATTGAGGAAATGAATTTATCAATTCATGTGCAGTACTTTCATCGCATAC
>JBAYAL010000409.1:0-2530 GCA_041669825.1 Eubacteriales bacterium
ATAAGGAAATTCAAAACCTTCAATATTAATGGTAGAACCGATACGAGCATGAGAAACTAAATTACTGGCAATTTCTCTAATTTTGGCTGCAGAAATAGTAGTAATTTTTTCTGCCCACTCCGGAGTGAATTCTTCCACATAATCTTTTAATATTTGGAACGATGTTTGTACAGTCTTACCCTCTACCTCATAGGTACCCAAAAGGGCATAGTTTTCTCCCATAGAGCTATCAAAAGGAACAGCTTTATTCAGAACTTCATCCCAAACCAACGGTTTCCCGTTAACATCCCGAATATAACTTTGTTTATAAACTTTACGATCTTTAATCATTTTAAAGGAAGGATCAATTAAATAAGGTGCATTACTGCGCACTTTCATAAAATGCTCATCATAGACACCTATTTCATAAATAATAGTGTTTAACAAAGCTAAACCAAAAGCAGCATCTGTCCCTGGCATGATAGGAACCCATTCCCCTCTTTGGGCAGAATAAGTACAATACGGATTTACAGTAACAAATTTTGCTCCTCTTTCTAAGGCATCTGCATAATGACTAGAACTGTTGCCAGAAGTTATACACCAATCGGACCCCATTGTTCGTCCAATTTCTACAACATAATCAACATATTCAAGGTCAATACGGTCAAGCATCTGACCATTTAAATGTAATTGGTTGAAATGTTCCGGACATAAAGTTCCCGGACAAGTCAGATAGTTTGGTGTACCAAATACAGCTTGAGCAGGTATAACACGGAAAGATTCCTCAACACCAAAACCCCCAGTAATAATAATACTGCGAGGATCTTCATCCCTAGCAGCCTTTACTTTATCAGCAACCGTGCTTAATGCTTCCTCCCAAGAAATCTCAACCCATTTTGGATCAATATCCAGACCTTTTTCCGGATTAGTCCTTTTCATTGGGGCTTTCACCCGATAAGGATTATACAAATTATTCAAGGCACTCATTCCACGCGAACACAATTTTCCCTGATTAGTTTCGCTGTTTTTATCTCCCATAATTTCTACAGCTACACCATCGACTACCTTTACCTTTGTGGCACAACCTGGAAAGTGGCAAAAGGAACAAAAAGCATTTTTCCAAACAACATTCTCTTCAGAAGAAGCTGCTGCTGTAAACACATTTATACTCATTCCTGTTCCAGCTGCTAGAGCAATTCCAGCTAAAGTACCAGCTGTTCCTTTCAGAAAAGATCTTCTGGACATCTTCATCATGATTATGCCCCTCCTTTTAGCGCATTTAATCCAGTATAAATAATACTCCCTAAAGCTGTAAATCCAATTACAATGATTACTTCTTCCAAATGTAAGCTTGGCTTAGTAAGTATTCCTGTATCAATTGCAGGTATTGCTTGGCTACTCCAAACATAACTCAGTTTTGTAAACAACACTCCCAACATGCTTAATACAGAGAGAATTATAATATGAAAACTTCCTATATTTTTAATCTTAAAAAGCATAAACAAAGGTGCCACTACTCCAAAGATAACACCTATCCAAAAAAGCCCTGAACCGGATACTGTGGACCATTGCAATCCCAAGTGCCCAATATCAGATATACCTGAAACCAAATCTGTCAAACTAACTACAAGGAACATAATCAAAGTAATCATGAGACCATACTTTACATATTTATCTTCTTGGCCGATAAGTAATAACAAAGCAAAAGCCATAATAGCTACCTGAATAAATGCTGTCCCTGCTCCCATAGTTATCCCCCATAACTGCTGAACATTAGAGGAAGCAACAAGCCAAGATTCAACCATTAATAATGCTATTGCACAAGCTAAGCCTATCAAAGATAAAACTTTCACATTTCCTTTTAAAAAGACCATCAGTAAACAAATTACTACACAAATCATTAATAACCAGAAGTCAAAAACCATTGGTGCTGAGGCATTCGTAGTAAAAATTAATTTGAATATATTTAACGGTGATCCTAAGTCAGCAAGAATAAAAAATCCTGCCATAACAAACATCGCTATAGCTGCAGTATAAAATTGCCTTGATTTTTTTTCATCCATTACCTTCACTACAGTAGTAATAGATGCTAAAATCATTGCACCAGCTCCACCTGCAACAGCGGTAAAAAAGGCTGCAATATATAATCCCCAAGCATATTGGGCTGAATATCCACTGAAGCCGCACGTAATCTGTTTGATCCAGAATCCAAATCCTAGTATAAAAAGTATGCCCATAACACCCAAAAATGTTTTATTTGTATTTATTCCTACTTTTGTATTTAGAACTACTTCTGAATTTCCTCCCATATTTTTCATCTCCTTTTACCTGTTTGTTAATTTGTTTTTTGACTTTATTTATGCATTTGCCGCATAAAACACCGATATGATTCTTTCTTCCCCCTTTTTTTTTAGATTAGTCCATTTAAAATATATTAACACTTACACTCCTTAGCAAAAGCCAAAGATTAAAGTAAGTATATCTAAAAAAGGATACAAATCTTTGTGATTATAATTATTTATTCATACATCTAATCCAAGAGATATATAAT
>JBAYAL010000410.1:0-2529 GCA_041669825.1 Eubacteriales bacterium
ATGATTATATTATACCATATACATAATCTTTTGTCTTCCCCTATAATATAAAAAAATACCTGTATTTAAGCTGTATTTCTACGCTCTCATACAGGTATATGGTATTTTTTTGCGGGATTTACGATATAGGAGGGATTTGAGACTGGGGTAGGATAAGTGGAAAATATTTCCCCCAACAGTGAGGAAATTGCTTCACAGTTAGAGGAGTTGAGAAGGCTTGTAGTGAAATCCTGTGAAAGTATGCTGGATGAAGAAGATTTTTTTGAGGATATTCTGGCAACAATTTCATCTTCTATTATTTGATGGTTACATTTTGATCTACTCGTACTCAAAAAATAAGCCATGCTCACTGATAATGAATTTGGGGAGTTGCTTTCTATCACCCCTTCAACCGAAAAACCATAGTTTTCAAAGGTTTTTGTATCATGAGGGAAACACAAGAGCCAAATTTTAGTTAAATCGTTTTTTTTAGCTAAATTAATCCACCCTTTTACTAGAACTGAAAAGTTGCTCTGTGGATACTTATTAATGATGAGACGTTTATTAATTAAATCTACGAAATAGTCTTGACTCACAATTTATGCACCTTTTCGATAGTATCCCGCCTTTGGTGTCGTAAGTTTTCCTGGGGAATGAGGCTGATCTTTTCCCCGTTAAATAGTTTAGCTAGACCGGCGTGGCTGGAATATCTATTTTGTTTCTGTCTAATCATTTGTCTTGTATCTGTTGAAACAGAAGGTTCTTTATAAGTACATATTACACCTTCATAATTACGTAGAATGACTTGGTCTTTGGATTGGGATAAGAGGTAATTAGGTTGAAGGGGGATTTTTCCGCCTCCCCCAGGAGCATCAACAACGAAGGTAGGAACAGCGAGTCCTGAAGTATGGCCTCTTAGCATTTCTATAATATGGATTCCTGTACTTATTGGGGTTCTGAAATGTTCTATTCCTCTTGATAGGTCGCATTGATATAAGTAGTAGGGACGGACTCTAATTTTTAGGAGCTTTTGCACGAGCTCTTTGATTATGTCAGGAGAATCATTAATTCCCTTAAGAAGAACAGACTGGTTACCAAGGGGTATTCCAGCGTCTGCAAGTATAGAAATAGCTTTTTCTGACTCTGGAGTTATTTCTAAAGGATGGTTAAAATGGGTGTTAAGCCAGACAGGATGATATTTTTTAATCATATTAACAAGTTTTGGTGTGATTCTTTGAGGCATTACTACAGGAATGCGTGTTCCCAAGCGGATGATTTCGACATGTGAAATTTTCCTTAGGGAAGAAAGTAAATATTCCAATTTATCATCGCTTAAGGTGAGTGGATCTCCCCCAGATATCAGGACATCGCGGATTTCGTGGTGGGACTTAATATAGGTAAGTGCTTTTTGAATGTTAATATTACTTAGGTGACAATCATTAGTACCGGCAAACCTTCTCCTAGTGCAGTGTCTGCAGTACATACCACATTGGTCAGTTACTAAAAATAATACTCTATCGGGGTAACGATGGGTGATTCCTGGGGCAGGTGAGTCTTTATCTTCATGCAGAGGGTCTTCAAAATCTGAAGATGAAGATTTAAGTTCTAAAATATTAGGGATTGCTTGCATTCTAATAGGGCAGGATAGACTATTTTGGTTAATTAGGGAGAAGTAATAAGGGGTAATGGCCATACGAAATTTATGAAGGCAGAGTTCAATTCCTTTTTTTTCTTTTTCGGAAAGGTACATGTGTTTTTCTAGTTCTTCTAAGGAACTTATTCGATTAGATAGTTGCCATTGCCAGTCGTTCCACTCTTTGGAATTTTCATTAGGCCATAGATTAATGATAGATTTTTCTCTCTCAGTCATTCTCGTCCTCCTTATTTTTTGTATAAAAAAACTCACGGCAGGAAAGATCCAGCGTGAGTAGTAGATGCAGAGGATTATTTTGCACAATAAAGGAATAAATAATAGATAGTTAATTAACAAAAACATTTCCACTTGTTATAAATTCATATGAAAAATTCATAACAAATAAATAACAAAATACTGATACAAACAATATATACAAAATAATAATTCTAATCCACTTCTTCTGCGCTTACGAAGTTAGTTGACGGATTCGGGCCAAAGTGTAAGCCCTACCGGCCTAAGCCGGATTCACCCCAAAAATGGATCCCCCGTTTTCATAATAAATGAAACTCAGCGCTGGATAGATACTACTACCTAAATGATAACATGTAGCATGATAATTGTAAAGCAGTAGAAATAATTGGATCTAAGGTTAACATGAATATTTCACAGAAACAAAAAATGTAAATCTTTACGATTGAGGGTAGCATATTGTTGATAATATCGGCTGTGATGTTGATAAATGATTATTAGCAAACAATAGATAACTTTAAAAGGCTTATTTTTGCACAATGTACAAAACGAACTGAAGATGTAGGTTCAGCGAGATACACAGGTATAAGATGTAGCGTTGAGAAAATAGGTAATTTTATAAAAGAATAAAAAGAGTAAAAAAAGTAAAAAAATAAAAAGAAGTA
>JBAYAL010000411.1:0-2525 GCA_041669825.1 Eubacteriales bacterium
GCTCACCCCAATCTTGTTTGGAAGGCGATGTTGACAGGAAAACCATATCCAGTACGTTCTTTGATTGTTATGGCAACAAATCCTATGCTGACTCAGGCAGATACTTCATTAATATATGAAGCTCTTAAAAGTTTGGATTTATTGGTAGTATTAGAGCTATTCCAGACTCCGACATCTATGCTAGCAGATTATGTACTGCCAAGTGCTGGTGCAATGGAAAGTCCTGAATTTGAGACAAAAGCCGGAACATCTAATTTAGCCTATGGTGGAGAACAGGCTGTAAATCCGTATTATGAACGAAAGCCTGACTATTATTTCTGGAGAGAGCTTGGATTGCGTCTAGGACAGGAAAAAGACTGGCCCTGGAAAACATTTCATGAAAGCTTGGAAGAGTGTTTAAAACCTACGGGAATAACCTGGGAAGAATTTTGTTCGACTGGATTGTACTGTCCTCCCAATCTGTATCAAAAGTATGAGCAGGTAGATGAGAATACAGGTAAGCTTGCAGGGTTTGCTACAACGAGTGGAAAAATAGAGTTATATTCGGAAATTTTAGACGAGCTGGGATATGAGCCGTTGCCTGTCCCTAAAGAACTATCAAAAAAGAATAATATGTATCCTCTAAAATTGATTACAGGGGCAAGGTATCAGCCTTATTATGCGGCTAGTTACCATCATTTTGCTAAACTTCGGTCTATTCATCCTAAGCCCTTGGCTGAAATGTGCCCAGATACTGCAATAAAACTGGGGTTGGAAGACAGTTGCCCGGTCTGGGTAGAGACTGAACGAGGTCGGGCAAGGTTTAACTTGAAAATTGTTCAGATGTGTAAAGAAGTAGTAAGTCTTGAATATGGTTGGTGGAATCCTGAGCTGGAAGCAAAAGAGCCATGTCTTGGAGGGGTATGGGATTCAAATGCCAATATGTTGACCAGTGGTGATTTTGAAACTTCTGATCCTTTGATTGGAACGTGGACGTATAATGGGTTGAGATGTCGCGTGGAGAGGGCTTAAAGGGGCCTGTTTTTAAAAATTTAAGATACGAGAAATTCAGAAAACACAAACTCCGCTTAAACTCACACCAAGCAGGGTTTGTGTTTTTTGGGTTAACTATTATAGAAAATATATTAGTTGATTTCAGTGCAAAGAACTTGTATTAGCGTCAATTCTATTTATTCAAGATGATACAATTCAAAATTTCACATTAGAATCATTGATTTTATTTTAAATCAAATTCAAGCCATGCAGAATAAACATCCTTTGTGAATTCACTTAGATTAGAAATAATCGGAATATTTATGAGGGTTGTATTTTTGTCATTTTGTTTGCTCTTTTTTAGTAATCCTTTTTTAAGGTTATTAAGATCAAGGAGGATATCTTCGTAGTGATCTTTAAATAAGTCTTTATTCAACAAATAAGCCGCAGCGACAACATCCCAATTATGAAAACCATTTAGATTAAACTTTTTCATCATATTTTCAAACCAGTAACTACATTGTTGGTAGATATAGCTTCCAATAGGTTTATGACAAGAAAATAGTTTTTCTTCAAATTCTTGTTTTGTGAAAAAAGCATCCAGACAATTGTTTCCGGTAATGATGGAAAGATTTTTTGCATTTTTAAGAACACAGGCAGTAGCTACAGGATCACAGGAAAAATTGAGTTCTTCCATGATATTACCGTTAATTATCAAGTCTTGCTGAATTCCTCCCATAAGCACAATCTCAGAAATTTGTTCAAAAAACGTATTGTCTATCTGATAGGCAGCATAAAGATTGGTCAGAGACCCGGTAGCTAGTATAGATATATTATTTTGATTGGCGTTAACTGTTTTAAGCAGATAATCTGTAGCCTCACTTTCTAAAAGGTCCCTTGATGCACACCCTTTATGAAAGGGTATATCAGTGCGGTCAAGATCTTTTAGCATTTTTGATGTATTTGCATATACAGTTTCAATATCGCTGTTCCCATATGTAGTTGTGATAGCCAGTAATTCGACAGAGTCTTTTCCTAAAAGATAGAGCAAAGCCAAGCCGTCATCGACATCACAGCCTTTTACCCCCATAGTATTGTCACAATCAAAGATTATTTTTTCCATATTTACCTCACATTATAAAAAGTATTTTTATGACATTATATTTTTACTTATTTTAACCCTAAAAGAGTAATAATAAGTTCATAAACCGAAATTCGTAAGAGTTATAGCTATTATAATAACTCTTATTAAAGATATATTTCAAGAGCTAGAATTTTTAGTATTTTTTTTATTCTTGCAGAGTATATTATTAATCTTTTTAGTTTTATGGGTTTTTTAACTTATTTAAGAAGATACAACACGTAAAGCCGTTTCTTTATTTGAAACGAATTTTATTCTTAAAATGGTAGCAAAAAGCAGAAAGTTTTTCAAAATGAAAAAGTTTTTGTTTTTTGAAATTTTTTAGTATAGTGTGAATTCCCTGTAAATTAGGCATAAAATGCAATTTTCGTGCCAGGCATATGCCTGGCACGAAAATTGCATTTTATGCCTA
>JBAYAL010000412.1:0-2521 GCA_041669825.1 Eubacteriales bacterium
AGAAATGTTAGTTAAGGCACAGGATGTCTGGCCTAATATGCAGGGAAGTGTCTTAGTAGTAACAGATGATTATCTCAAGAACAACCCCGAAGAAGTAAAAAATCTCTATAAAGTTACAGAGCAGGCATCCCAATATATTAATGAACATCCTAAGGAAGCGGCAGAAAAAGTAGCCAATAGGTTGAATATGTTTGAAGACTCTCTAGATATAAACCTCGAAAAAATAGCCAATGGGGGAGATGATTTCACAGTTAAAAACTCCCTAATAGAAAAATCCATGAGCAACTTGGAATATTCAACATCACTGGACGAGGAGATGGTTCAGGAAATAATAGATTATGTATACAAGCTAGGCTATATAAAAAAATCATTTCCTGCTGAAGATATAATGCTAGATAAATCTTTTCTTGATTAGAGACCTACCGCTCCTTGCCCTCCATGGACTTGCGGTATTAGATCATGGATTTGAGGCGTAGTCTTTAGAAAAACAGTATTAGCTAGCGTTAATTTTGCTTAAAATTTCATTGAAAAATAATGCTTTCATAAAGAGTGTGGTTAGACAATATAAACCTAATTACCAGAGAAAGGAGAAATAAGGTGTCTTTACAAACCAGATTGTGTAATAAATCAGACCATAATGTAGTTAGCAAAACATCATTAAAGAAATTATTCAATTCTTTTACAGGCTTAATTCCAATCTTCGTATTTATAGCAGTATGGGAAATAGTAGCAAAGATTGCAGATAATCAGCTTTATCCTCCTTTTTCAGATGTAGTTAGAGAATTTTACAATCTGCTTTTTGTAAACGGAATATTGTGGACTAATTTTCTGGCAAGTTTCACTAGGGTCATAATAGGTCTTGTATCAGGGAGTACAATAGGACTTCTAACAGGCATTGCGCTTGGAAGAAATCGTGTTCTGGAGAGAATATTCTCCCCGATTCTCAGTATTATCTATCCTATTCCCGCGCTGGGCTGGTTACCATTACTTATGCTATGGGTGGGGATAAACGAAATGTTACCAATATTGATAGTATTTATCTGCTCCTTTTTTCCTATTATGTATAATACCATCACTGGGGTTAAAAATGTCGATCAGTCTTATATAAAAGCAGCTAAAACTGTTGGGGCTACAGAAAAAGAAATACTATGGAAAATCATTCTTCCCTTGGCTGTCCCTAATATTTTCACAGGTTTGAAGCTAGAGGCGGGAATGGCCTGGAGAGTAATAATTGCAGCAGAGATGGTAGCTATACCAACAGGAATTGGAGTTTTGCTGATGAAAGCAGAAAGCCTGATAAGAGTAGATATCCTGATAGTATGTCTAATGGTATTATCTCTAATGTGTTTTCTGTTTGAAAAAACCATTAAGGTAATCGAAGATAAAATAACCTGTCATTGGAGGTGAACATATGTCTTCTATAGAGTTGAAAAATGTATCTACTATATTCAGTCTAGAAAAAGTAAACCTGAAAATAAATGATGGAGAATTGATGGTGGTTCTCGGACCTACTGGAGCGGGAAAATCTACTATCCTTAATGTTATAGCTGGTCTGGAAGAATACCAAGGTTCGGTATGTTTTGATGATCAACCGGTAGACGACTTGTCAGTTCAGGGGAGAAATATTGGCTATTTGTTTCAGGATTTGTGTCTTTTTCCTCACATGAGTGTATTTAATAATGTTGCTTTTGCTTTAGGCAGACTTAATATAAGCAAGAGTGAAATTAAAACCAAAGTAGAAGAAATTCTTGGTCTACTGGGCATAGTGCATCTAAAAGACCGTTACCCTAAGAATTTAAGTGGGGGAGAAAAGCAAAGAGCAGCACTTGCTAGAGCCTTAGTGGGAAATCCGCGAATTTTGCTTTTTGATGAGCCTATGAGTAGTTTGGATAACAGAACTTCAAAAAATCTGATTATGGAAGTGCATTATCTGCTTAAAAAGCTTGGCATTACAACGATATATGTGACCCATAATTTTTATGAAGCTGAAAAGATGGCTGATAGAGTAGTAATTTTGGAAAATGGTCATATAGAGCAGATAGGCAGTATAGAAGATATATTCTTCAACCCTACAGAAAGAGTAAGTGAGTTTATAGGAACGCCAAACATCCTGTACTGTGATCAAAGTTATCCTATAAATCATGGGTTAAGAATAGCTAAATGTGGTGATATTAGTTTGGTTATGTCAGATGAAGGTTATGAAGTAAAAAGGATTGCCATTTTGCCGGAAGATCTGTATATAACTTCAAAGCAACCATCTGGCTTGGATATTAATACAGTACAGGGGGTATTGACGGATTCTGTGGAATTGTCTTTTGCCTTTTTATGTTCAGTTCAGGTAGGAGACAAAATATTAAAGGTTAAACTTCCTAAAGAAAGCTATTATTCTATGTATTTGGATATTGGTAAAAAGGTATGGCTGGTTATTAATCTGCGTAAAATAAGAATTACAGCTTGTGCTAATTTTGGGGTTGCTTGAAATTTAATTCTTTATTAAGAAAGGATAAAAAATATGAAAGAT
>JBAYAL010000413.1:0-2515 GCA_041669825.1 Eubacteriales bacterium
CGTCCTGCTAAAGGAGGTATCACTTTAAATGTTGCCCAAAGAGTTCAATTAAGGGTGTTTTCTAGGTTTATGAATGAGTACGTAACGTTACCTCGTGGTGCGGCAAAAACACATGGCAATATGCTAGGTGAATTTCACGAAGCAATTTGGTTTCCAAAATTATACAACTCGATGTCAGCAGAGACTAAAGAACAAAGTGCAAAAATATTAAAAGAAAAATGGAATGAAATACTTGCTCAGTTTCCAGCATTAAAAAATGAATTATTGGACAAACCTAACTTTTCAAAAGATACGTCTGAATTAAGATGGAAAAATGGAAGTAAAACAGATAATCTAGCAAATTCACACTCCGTTAAAGGATTAAGAAGGCATAGATTAAGAATTGAAGAATCAGCTCGTGTTAATAATGAACTATTTGATGATGCTTTAAAACCAGTAGCAGATACAGTGAGATATACAGCAGGTAATGGATTACAACAACCTAAAGAGTTAACGTCATCAATACATTTCTTCTCTACCACAACATTCAAAAATTGTAGTGAACATATAAGAACTAATCAAATGATAAAGGAAATGTGTGAGTGTAAAGGCTCATTTGTATTTGGAGCGGATTGGAGAATGCCAGTTCAATTTGGAATGAAAAAGAAAAGTTCTATTGAAAAGGAAAAGAAAAATATGAATCCCGTGGCATTTAATATGAATTATGGAATGCTTTGGGTCGGAGCTTCAGATGATGCTTTGGTTAATATGCAAACAATGATGGATATAAGAACTGTAAATTGTGCTAGTTTAGAACCAATAAAAGGTAGAGAATATGTTATAGGAGTAGATGTTGCTAAATCGAAGGATGCAAAAAATAATAATACGATAATGGTCGTATTAGGGTTTACAAGAAACAAAGATAATAGTATTAAAAATATATATATGGAGTATATGAAAAAAGTTACGAGTGGAGGAACATATACTGCACAGTCTTTAGAGTTAAAAAGAATACACAAAGTTTTTAACCCAATAGCAATTGTAGTGGATGCACAATCTTATGGACAAGGGTTTATAGAAGCTTGTACTAAGGCAGAAGTAGACCCACTAACAAATAAAATTACTGAAAAGTTTGCAACGTTTAATGACGAAGGAGAATATGGACAAGATATAGTGGGCGATGACGCATTACCAATTATATATGCTTTAAAATCCTCACATGCTATAGAAACACAAATTATTGTTAATTTTCAAGGTTGGATACAATCAAATAAATTTCATATACCATGTGATAATAACAGCATAGAATTTACAAAGGAAGTACAAAAAGACGAGAAAATGAAAATGGAGATTGAAAAAGTTCATGTAAATGCGTCTAATTTTATAGAAGAAGTTGCCAACTTAAAAGCAGAAAAACTAGAAAATGGTAAATTGAAAATTAGACAGATAGTTAGAGCGGATAAAGATAGATATTCAGCTACGACATATTCTTTATATTACTTAAATAAATTTGAGAATATTGTAGATAATACTGATGAAGTTGACTTATCCACACGTCAAAGATGTGTGACATCATTAAAATTCTAAATTTTAGTGATGTATAAACATGTTAATATAAATTACATAAGAAAGGAAGTGATTAAATGCCAAATAAAAAACAAGATGTTCTCAATGACGACACGTTAATTTCTGAACCGATGGAAGATTTGTGGCTAGTAACCTCACAAAAATTTCAACAAGATAAAATAGAAAAAGCTATGTATAATTTTACAACAACTGATAAAAATAATTTATGGTCAACTACTTTTACATCAGAGAGTGGTGTCACAAATACCTCAATAACTCCTGATAGACTTGATACATTAGCCTTAAATGCTCAAATGGACATAAATAAAATACAACAAATAAACAACTACATAAGATACATGATTAATAAAAATGATATATTAGGAAAAGTTTATGAAACAGTAGAAGGCAATGTTAATACTAATTGGGAATTAACTTCAGCAAAAATAGAAGATGGAATTGATGAAAAATCTATAGATGAAGTCAATATTATTATTGAACAGTGTTTAGAAAGTATGGACATTGAAAGAGTAATATCTGAATCACTTCCTTTATGTTTTATAGAAGGTAATTATATAATGTATTTAAAGAAAGATATAAAAAATATGAACTTCCAAGTTGATTATTATCCTGTTGGAGTTGCTGAAATAAGTGACTATAAAGTAGGAGGAGAACCTAAAATATTAGTAAATATAAATGAATTAAGAGCGAGATTAAACAAGATGTATAAAAAAACTAATAAAAACACCCCTTTATTTTATAATAGTATGGATGAAGAAGTTAAAAATATATATCCTAATGAAGTATGGACTGCTTTTTCGAAAAGGGAACAGTATGCGGTTTTAGATATAAAAAATACTGGTGTAATGAGAGTTAATAATTTTGGTAGAAAATATGGTTTAAGCCCTATTTTTAGAGCTTTGAAACCGTGTATTAGATTAGAAAATGTGGAGATATCTGATGATAAGAA
>JBAYAL010000414.1:0-2513 GCA_041669825.1 Eubacteriales bacterium
TTAAAAAAGAATGTCATAATTCCATCACTGGCTTCTGAAACTAATTCACTGGATCCGTTGACCATAGCATGTCCAAGGTAGCGCCAATCAGGTTTTCCTTTAGCAAATTTCAACTTAGATTTACCTGATATAAAATAAATAAAGCCAATAATTGCACTCATCCACATGCCGATGACAGTCCCTAGGGCAGCACCTTCTATGCCCCAGTTAAAACGAGCCATTAGTAGCCAAGCAATAAAAATATGAACAGCACCACTGATCAGATATAAAAATAAAGTGAATCCTGGACGACCATCTACGCGAATGTAATATTCGAAAACCATACCGGCAAAAGCAGCAGGAGCACAGCAAACTAATATTTTCAAATAGCTACTACACATAGGAGCTAAGTCTCCTGAGGCTCCAAGGAAACTAGCAATAGAATCTAAAAAAATCAAAGTTAATGTAATAATTACAATTGAAAGGACAATAGCAACTATTATTATTTGTGTGAATTTTTGATTTGCTTCTTTATATTTTTTCATACCAAGTTTCATTGCAACAATAGCAGATGAACCGGCAGCGAGCATAACAGATAATCCCCAAATAATTCCCATCACCGGATATGCAATTGAAAGAGTTGCCAATGCTGCATTTCCTACGTATCGTGCAACTAGTATTGCATCAATGGTATAATAAAGACTTAGAACTACCATCATAACAATGGAGGGTAGAATGAATCCTGTAAATTTTTTAGGGTTGAGCCCTTTGTCAAATAATGCTTCCATAATATGTACTCCTACATTATAATATAATAAACTATACGGTAACCGTATAGTCAAGGAGTTAAAACATGAAAGATTATTTTACAACGGGAGAATTTGCGAAATTATGTAAGGTGAAAAAACAAACCTTATTTCATTATGATGATATAAAAATATTAAAACCGGAATTTATTGCAGACAATGGATATCGCTATTATTCATACAAACAATTAGAAGAATTTACCATGATTTCAATGCTAAAGAATTTAGGAATGTCACTTAATCAAATAAAAGATTATGTAGATAAAAGAAGTCCGGAGAATTTAATTTTGCTTTTGGAAAAAGAATCAGTTGAAGTAGAGAAAAAAATAGAAGAACTAAAGTGGGTAAAACATTATATAGAAACAAAATTGAAAATTACTAAGGCGGCAATGAATGTGGAGTATGGATGCATTTCAACTGAAGAATGCAAAGGCGAATATTTTGTTGCAACAGAATATTCGGGGCCTGAAAATGAAAAAGATATTGTTGAAGCAATTACAAAACACATGAATTATTGTCACGACATTGATCTTTATAGCGCTTATGCTATTGGAGGAATGGTGCCTGTAGATGATATTAAACTAAAAAATGAGTATAGATATTCCCACTTTTATACGTGCTTAGATGAAAAAGGATATTGTCATACTCATATAAAACCTGCGGGGACATATTTAGTTTGTTGTGATCCTGAAGGTTATAAAAATGTAGAAAAAATGGCAAAAAACATGTTGGCTTACTGTAAGCAAAGAAGCTGGAATGTAGGGAAATACTTTTATGAAGATGCAATCTTAGATACATTGGCAGGAAAAGATGCCAACAATTATTCAGTTAAATTGTCACTATTGCTCTTATAGAAAAAAGATTGAAGCGACTAAATGCGTATTAATAGCTCAAATTTGAACATGTTAGTAATGAATTGAATTACATAAAGGAGTTAAGGTGAGTTGAAAAAAGTATCGACAGAGGGTATAATTATCTTAGAGCTATAGTACAGCAAGCGAGGAATGTTATGAAAGATTATGTTAGAGATACGTTACAGTACTACAGAGAAAACACAATGCGATTTATAGAAAAGACAAAAAATGCAGATATGGAATATTTGTACAATGTCTTTGAGAAATATATAAATCCAGGGGGGAATATTTTAGATTTGGGGTGTGGTACCGGGAGAGATAGCAAGCACTTTATCCAAGAGGGCTATCAGGTTACCGCAATAGATGGCAGTAGCGAATTGTGTGATTATGCGGCAGAAGAAATTGGACAACCAGTACGTTGCATGTTGTTTTCACAATTGGATTACAAAGAAAAATTTGATGGAATTTGGGCTAGTGCATCTTTACTGCACGTTTCAAAAGAAGACATTGATAATATCATTGAATTGTTATATAAAGCATTAAAACCGGAAGGCTACCTGTATGTTTCTTTTAAGCATGGAGATTTTGAAGGTATGCGAGACAATAAATATTATAGTGATTATACTGTAAATGATGTAAGGAAGCTTTTCGATGGGCATAGTAGATTTACAATTGCTGAGTACGTGGAAGGCGAGGACGTTCGCGACGACATAGATACGGAATGGGTTAATGTAGTTGTAAGACGAGCTGATTAGGATAATGATAAACCTGAAAGCAAAGTGTAATAAAAAATACATTTTAAACTATATTGACATAGAGACTTACATTAGATAAAATATTGTTCTGGTATTGTGTGAATTTAATAAAGGGTAAA